>JAYWDL010000519.1:0-8640 GCA_043779865.1 Polaromonas sp. | reverse complement strand
CTCGGCCAACGCGTCACCGGCCTGGACAACTTTGCCACCGGTCATCAACATAACCTGGATGCCGTGCGGGCTTCAGTGGGTGACGAAGCCTGGGCGCGCTTCAGCTTTGTGCACGGCGACATCCGCGAGTTGGCTGACTGCCAGCGCGCCTGCGCAGGCGTTGAACTGGTGCTGCACCAGGCGGCTCTGGGCTCGGTGCCGCGGTCCATCGCTGATCCGATCACCACCAACGCGGTGAACGTGGGCGGGTTTCTCAACATGCTGGTAGCCGCGCGGGACGCCGGCGCGAAACGCTTTGTTTACGCCGCGAGCAGCTCGACCTACGGCGACCACCCCGGCCTGCCCAAGGTGGAAGACACCATTGGCAAGCCTTTGTCGCCCTATGCCGTCACCAAGTACGTCAACGAGCTGTATGCCGACGTGTTCAACCGCACCTACGGCTTGCCGTCCGTCGGCCTGCGCTACTTCAACGTGTTTGGCCCCCGCCAAGACCCCAAGGGCGCCTATGCGGCCGTGATCCCGCTTTGGGCCGCGTCGCTGCTGCAAGGGCAGGCGGTTTTCATCAATGGCGATGGCGAAACCAGCCGCGATTTTTGCTTTGTGGCCAATGCGGTGCAGGCCAATCTGCTGGCGGCCACCACCACCAACAACGCCGCCGTCAACCAGATCTACAACGTGGCCGTGGGTGACCAAACCACGCTCAATGGCCTGCATGCCATGCTGGTTCAAGCCCTGCAATCGGCATTGCCTGGCTTGAAGGCGGCACCGCCCGAGCATCGGCCGTTCAGAGCCGGCGACGTGCGGCATTCGCTGGCCGACGTGAGCAAAGCGTGCAAGTTGCTGGGGTACCAGCCCAGCCATGACATTCGGGCAGGGTTGGTAGTGGCGGCCAACTGGTTTGCGGCGGCGCACAAGGGTCACTGATCGTTTTTGCGCCGCGCCAGCTGATTTAGACTGCAACAGGCTGCCCGCACCGACAGGCACCACCGGCCAAACCCGCTTACAACGCCATGCGCTTGACACCCGAACAAATTCAGGCCATCAAACACACGGCCAAGACCGTGTTGGGTGATGGTGCGCGGGTGATCCTCTTCGGCTCTCGGGTTGACGACAGCAAGAAGGGTGGCGACATTGACCTCTTGTTCGAAACCGATGAACAGATAGCCAACCGCACCGCCACCATTGGCGCGCTTTATGTCGCGCTGATACGCCAGCTCGGTGACAGAAAAATCGATGTCTTGTTGAAAGATGCCAACACCTTGCCGGCCCCAGTGCTGCGCATTGCGCGGCAAACCGGGGTCGAATTGTGAGCCTCAAGTACCTGCCGGAACACGTGCAAGCAGCAGCCTTGGCGCTTAACCTTGCAAACAAGGAAGCGGCACATCTGCGCTACAGCCAGAGCACGCTTTTTGCACTGCCCATTGACCTTGAATGGGTGCAGGCCTTGCCACAGAGGCCGGAACTTGCCGAAAAGGTTGAGGCCTTTGTCAGTCGGTTTGGTCGACTGCAGGACCACCTGGGCGAAAAGCTGCTGCCGCGCTTTGCGGCCCTGGTGGGTGAAAGCGGAAGGACTTTCCTCGACACACTGGCCTTTGCTGAAAGAGCAGGCGTGCTGGTCAGCGCCGATGCCTTCATTGCTGCGCGAAAGCTGCGAAATGCACTGGTGCATGAATACATGCACGAAGCAAGAGATTTCCTGGAAAGCCTGTTCGCCGCTGAACAGGCATGCAACCTGTTGCTGCAGGTGATCGCCGAGGTGGCGCTTGAATTCAAACGCCTGGGCGTCCCCCAAATAGAGTGGCCGTGACCTGCGCCGGACTCACTCAGGCCTAGGAGCCTGTCGGGCTTGGGGTCGGGCCCACCCCCAAGCCCGACAGGCTCCTAAGGTCCGAGCGCGCCAACACAGTCAGAGACCCGGTACGGCCGAAGAATTGGTCGTTGCGACCAGCCGCTAGAATTCTCGGCTTTTGGTGAACGGCACCGCCGCCTGCATTGCGCGGATTTGCAGTTCACCAGCACCCAACTTTGCTAGCCAGCCGATTGAGGCTGCACCAGGCTGCCCGCACCGCATGAATCAACACATTCGCACAACTGCTCGTCAACGAATTGAACTTGGGGTTCGGCTGGCCGTGCTGGCCTGGACTCTGGCAGTGCCAGCAGCGGTGATGGCGCAGACCGCCGCAACACCGGAAGCCATGACCACGGCGGGCGGCCCGGTTCGGCTCAGGCAACCCACCCAAGCCACCACCGACCGCGCGGACCGCACTGGCACGCTGACGGCACAAGATGCCACAGCGCAAAGCCCAACGCCCCAGCCGTACAAGCCCGGCGAGTTTGAGGTTTACGTGCAAAGCCTGGTGGTACAGCAAGGGCCGTTGCCTCTTGAAATACGCCGCTTCGGATCAGAGCTGCTATCAGGGCCCGCCGCATCTTTGGCCGCCCCTGACTACAGCCCCATCGTGCCGCCCGATTACCTGCTTCAGGCTGGCGATGAGCTCGTGCTGACGCTGTGGGGCTCAGTCGATGCAGATCTGCGGCTGCAAGTCGATCGGTCCGGCCGCATCAACGTACCGCGCGTAGGCCCGATCATGGTGTCGGGCGTGCGCTATGCCGACCTGTCGGACGTGATCAGCCGCCGTGTGGCCACCGTGTTCAAGAACTTCCAGCTCAGCGTGTCACTCGGTCAACTGCGGGGCCTGCGCGTGTACGTGACCGGCTTCGTGCAGCATCCTGGCGTGCAAGTGGTCAGCAGCTTGTCAACCCTGGCGCAAACCGTGATGCGCGCCGGCGGCCCATCGTCCGCAGGCAGCTTTCGCAATGTGCAGCTGCGCCGCGGCCGCGAGCTGATTTCCACCTTCGATCTGTACGACCTGTTGCTCAAGGGCGATCGCTCGGCTGACCGTTTGGTTCAGGCCGACGACGTGATCCACGTGGGCCCGGTGGGCGCACAAGTGGGCCTGATCGGCAGCGTCAACCGCCCGGCCGTGTTTGAGCTGAAACCCGGTGAAACGGTAGACGATGTGCTGCGCATGGGCGGCGGTTTTGCGGCCGTGGCCGACACCAGCCGGCTGGCCATTGAGCGGCTGAATGAACGCAACTCGGTGCGCGTGGCGCAAATTGAACTGCCCGCCGCCGGCAACGCTGCCTTGCGCAGCGGCGACGTGATACGTGCCTTCAACGCCGTGAACGTGGCGCTGCCCGTGCAGCGGCAAAACAAGCGTGTGCGCATTGAAGGCGAAGTGGCCAGCCCAGGCGAGTACGTGATGCCCGCCGACAGCTCATTGGCGGATGCCTTGCGCAAAGCAGGTGGCCTGACCTCGGGCGCATTTTTGTATGGCGCCGAGTTCAGCCGTGAAAGCGTGCGCAATACGCAGCAGCAAAACTACGAGCGCGCGCTGCGCGACCTCGAGACGGATCTGGCACGCAGTGCGTCATCGCAACGCATATCCAATCCCGAGGAAGCAACTGCCCAGGCAGCGGCACTTCAAGGGTCAAACCGTTTGGTGGAGCGGTTACGGGCGGTCAAGCCGACGGGGCGCGTGGTATTGCAATTGCCCACTGAGGGCGGCCAACTGCCTGAGCTAGCGCTAGAAGACGGTGACCGCCTGTACGTGCCACCGCGCCCGACCACAGTGGGCGTGTTTGGCAGTGTCTTCAACGCGGGCAGCTACCTTCACACCATTGGTCGCGACATGTCTGACTATTTGCGCCTGGCCGGCGGCCCGACACGCGGCGCTGACGATGGCAGCACGTTTGTGGTGCGGGCCAATGGCAGCGTGATCAGCAGCCTCAGCAGCGGCAGTTGGTTCAATCGGCGAGGCACTTTGAACACCCTGCAGGCCGAGCCGGGCGACACGATCTTTGTACCCGAAGAAATGAACAAGACCACCTTTATCCAGACCGCCAAGGACTGGACGCAGGTTCTGTACCAGTTTGGCATCGGTACGGCTGGCATCAAGAGCGCATTTCGGTGAGCGGGCAACAGCGTATGCGAGACGCCGAATACACCACCGCGGATACGGACGAGCCTGACGACGAACCAGGCATGACACTGGGCGAGATGCTAGGTGCGCTGCGAGAAAAAGTGCTTTTGCTGACGCTGGGGCCGCTGTTGGCTGGCGGGGCCGCACTGGGCATCACGATGTTGATTGCACCCACATTTACAGCAACCACCACGTTCATGCCGCCGCAACAAGCGCAAAGTGGCGCAGCGTCAGCGCTTGCCTCATTGGGATCGCTGGCTGGCTTGGCGGGCGGAGCAGCAGGCGTGCGCAGTTCCGGCGATCAGTATGTCGCCCTCATGCAAAGCAGCACGGTATCCAACCACGTCATCGATCAGTTCAAGCTGATGGACGTCTATGACTCAAAGTTCCGAGTCGATGCACGCAAGGAGCTGGCAACCAATGTGCGCATCGGATTAGGAAAAAAGGATGGCCTGATCACCGTAGATGTAGACGACACCAACCCACAACGTGCGGCCGATATTGCCAACAGCTATGTGGACGAATTGCGGCGAATGACGGGCACGCTGGCGGTAACCGAGGCGCAGCAGCGCCGCGTGTTCTTTGAGCGGCAGTTGCAGCAGAGCCGCGACCGGTTGGTGCAGGCCCAACAAGCACTGCAATCCAGTGGATTCAACCCCGGCGCCTTGAAAGCCGAGCCCAAAGCAGCCGCCGAGGTTTACGCAAAGCTAAAGGCAGAAACCACGGCCATAGAAGTGAGATTACAGGTATTGCGCGGATCACTCGCTGACGACACACCAGAAGTGCGGCAGCAACAAACCGCTTTGGCCGCACTGCGTGTGCAATTGGCGAAGGCAGAACAGCCTGCAGACCCAAGCAATGGACCCGACTACATTGGAAAATACCGCGAATTCAAATATCAGGAAACCTTGTTCGAACTTTATGCCCGCCAATTTGAATTGGCGCGGGCAGACGAAAGCCGAGAAGGTGCGCTTATCCAAGTTGTCGACCCAGCCACAGCCCCAGAGCGAAAAAGCAAACCAAAACGAGCAGCGATCACTGGAGGTGTAACTCTAGTCACTTTAGTATTACTTTTGGCATGGGTATTGTGGCGCAGACCAACGCGAATCCAAACCGGTCAAACGGAGTCAAATTTATTTGTGCCAGACCACCAATAAAAGCGACCGACACCTCCTCAGTCTTAAACGGCATTCAAGCAGCTACTTCCAGCGTGCCATTGTCCTCTATTCCTCATATCGAAGCATATGAAGCGTCATTAATTGACAATCTTGCCGAACTAAGTCCGCCAGCACGAGTTCGCAGCGAAAAGATTACCGTTGCCGGCCATTTAGCGACCGGAATAGCAACCCTCCTCGGCCCGCTGATTGAAGCCCGTCGCGGGTCAGGTACGAAGCCCAATACCTGGGGTCAAGCGCGTCGTTCTCCGCCCCATGCCCACAAGAAACTGCCGCCAGCGGGCTCTTGAAGTTGGCAGAGGGTGCCCTGGCAAAGTAGATTTCCAATCAGGCTTAAAGATGAGGCAACGAACGATGCAGTATACAAGGTACTGGATTTTGGATACACGAATACTGCGGCTCGAAAATATTAACAATAAGATGTATTGACGCGTCCGCCCAAATGACAGGAATAACACACTCAGCACCAAATTCTGAAAACGAGACGCAGCGCCTGTTTTTTGCTCTGTAAAAACAGTATTCCGATTGTATTTTAAACGCAATGGGCGGTTCTAAACTCGTCATCCTATCGGCCCTAAAAGACTCCAGCGCCTAATCGTTCGCCAGCTAGTCGTTATTCTGTATGCACACCGCGTCATATCCGGCCACCAATGTCATGACGATAAATAGTTGGCGCCACCAATATACACCATGTTGAAGTACCCTATAAAAGGCTGCTCAAATCTTGCCCCACGTCGAACGAACGATTAAGCACTGTTCAAATACACCAAATTCAACAACACTTGGCAGCATTCATTTGCACCCCGAAGCCAATCTAGTCAATCAGCGTAACTCACACAGCTACTCTGCGGGAAAGCAAAGGCATAGGATTTTTTCCGAAATAGCTGGCGCGGTGGCATTGCAAGCCATACTAAACCTGCCTTTTTGGCTGCTGACAATAAGATACTCAATTGTCCGACCGATACTCAATGCAGACTTCATCGTCGCACTTCTAGCTGCGCCGTTTGGCATAGCGATCCAAATTGCTCTGGTGATTCTAATATGGCTACTGGACGCAGCCCAGAGCATGTCATTTATCTACCATTTTTCATCGGCAACTGAATTCTTCGCCTCCTTCGAATTTGCAAAACATCTTGGCTGGCGACACTTCGTTACGATTGAAGCATTTGTTGTATTATTTGTATTTTCGTGCTGTCTGGTCGTTGCGGCATTGTTCATGAAACGGGTCAAGCCGCGCCGATTGGTAATATTTTGTGTTTTCACAATAGTGACCACGGCAGATATAGTTAACGGCTCCGGCGCTCCATTAATGCTTGACAGCCATTCTCTACGGCTACCTTACAACATTCAAGGAAGTACCGCCCTAAACCTTGGTATTCAAATTACACAGGCAAGAACTGGCTCAGCGAAGCCTTTGGCCAAACTTGACCCGCTCCCCGCCGTAAACCCCGTACGATGGGCAGAGCAACACCCTTCAGGATCTATACTGATTATCCTTGTCGAGTCCTGGGGACTCAACTCGGATCCGCAACTGGCGGATTGGCTTAGAGGGAAACTAGTAAATCCATCAATACTATCGAAGTGGCGCGTGCAGAATTTGACTGTGCCATTTAGAGGCGCCACAACAGCCGGCGAGTTACGAATTCTCTGTGGCTTATCCGGTCATTATTCCCGCCTAACTGCAGCGCAGGGCCAAGATTGCCTGGTTGAAAAAGTCCACAAATTGGGTTTTGAAACCATCGCGATGCATGGGTTTACCGGCAATATGTTTAATAGAATCAGTTGGTGGCCAGTACTCGGATTTTCAAAAACACTATTCACCGAGTCGATACCAACGATCACCCCCAAATGCGGAGGATCTTTTCAAGGCTTGTGCGACAATTACATGCTTAATCTCGCAAAAAGTGAATTGGGCCCTCGAAAGCTTGTATATTTACTGACACTAAATACTCATTTACCCTTATTAGCGCTTCCAATTCAGCAAGATCTTATTGATCTTTGCGCTCGACGGGGCATTAGCGAAAACGTATGTCAATTAACATCACAATTAGGAGCCGTTCTGTCGACGGCGTCTAATGTCTTATTATCATTGAAGGATCTGCCATATACAATTGTCGCCGGCGATCACTCTCCGCCGTTTTTAGTGAATAAGGATAGATTGGCCTTCAATCAAGCTTTGGTTCCAATGCTGGTGCTTGAGCCAAATTAAACTCTTACACTTGAACAGTGGTTTTGATCAAGCCTTGACTTTAACTCCACACCCAAGCAGACAACATATTCCATCATGGTGAGTGCTGAAATATTACAAAAATCCACTAGAAATATAGGATTCGACATTGCTCGAGGAGTAGCGATACTTTTAGTCGTGCTTGGCCATTCAATTCAATATATTATTCCGAATTTCGACGAAAATCACCTATTTCGATATATTTACTCAGTACATATGCCGATATTCGTATTTATGAGTGGATATGTTACTTTTAGATCCTCAGAACGGCCGGTCCTCGGCCCGAATAGCCTTGCAGGCAAGTGTCATCAGCTCTTAGTTCCTTTCTTTTTCTGGATTCCTATAAGTTATATAGCCATATCCCAAATCCAATGCCCACCAAACTTTTCACCTAACTTTTTATCATTTATATACGAAATTTCGAGGTCGCCCGCATCTGGCGGCATGTGGTTTCTATTAGTTTTATTTCAGTGCCATCTGCTATTGGCGGTCGCGTTTCATATTTCGAAAAACCATTGCATGGTCGTATCTTGGCTCATTCTTGTACTCATTAATACCGCAATCCTTGCCGCTCCCGGACTAAACTGGCTTGGATTCGGTTTACTACGGTGGTACTTCATGTTTTTCCTGCTTGGCTATATGAGCAGGCAATATTCAATTGGTTTTAAAATTGGGCGAATGTTTGTTGTTGCTGCGATCATTTTTACAATATTCGGCTACTTCTGGAGCAGAAAAGAGCTCCCTTCGTTTTTATTGACCACGCATCCGCTGACAGGCTCACTCAAACAGCTTTTGGTGCAACTGTTCGGCGCCTGCACCGCGCTCGCCGGAATCTATACAATTCTTTCGATTTGTACGGCGTTAGCAACCACAGACTCGAAACGAGTGCATTCATTCTTCACTTTTTTCAGCAGTTATAGCCTTCCAATTTATGTTGGCCATTATGTATTCTTATATACAGCCGTAAATGTAGTTAAATCTCTTTATATTGATTTGGCTACCAGCGCGGCCCTCGTTTTTCTCTTTGCACTCACAGGCTCGATCGCTCAGGCATACTTTCTTCGCAAATTCCGAGCGACCCGCCGCCTTTTCTTCGGAGAATAGTTCGGAGATCTGCTATTTCTCCCATAATCTTATATTATGCCTACAATCTAATTGGTACGTGTTCACGGGGGGTCTAGATCAACAAACCTATATAAATCAACATGTTACGTTGCGCCCAACACAGTAAAGAAATACTCTTGAGTGTCAAATT
>JAYWDL010000518.1:0-3006 GCA_043779865.1 Polaromonas sp. | reverse complement strand
GTCAGGGCGCTGGCTGCTGGATGCGTTCATCGCGACAGGTTACTGCATCAGCCTGGCGCATTGATTGCCTTCAAGGCGTCGAGTGCCAGATTGAGCTTAAGCACATTGACACGCGGATCACCGAAAAAACCTATCCAGGGCTTTTCGGTTTGCTGATCGATCAGGCGCTGAACCTTCCCGGTTGCCAGGCCTCGCGCCTTGGCCACGCGCGCCGCCTGGTAGCTTGCAGCGGCGGGGCTGATATGCGGGTCCAGTCCACTGGCCGACGCCGTCACCAGATCGACCGGCACAGGCGCCGCATTGCCCGGATCGGCGGCATGCAAAGCTTCAATGCGCCCTTTGATGGCGTCAAGCAGCGCCGGGTTCAGCGGCCCCTGGTTGGAGCCGCTGGATGCCGAGGCGTTGTAGGGCATGGGACCGGTGGCTGAAGGACGGCCCCAGAAATGCCCGGGGTCGGTGAAGTTTTGGCCAATCAGCACCGAGCCGACGGGCTTGCCATCACGCAGGATCAGGCTGCCACCGGCCTGATCCGGAAAGAGCAGCTGCGCGGCGCCGGTAACGACCAGCGGATACGCCACGCCGGTCAACAGCGTGAGAACGAAGAACAGAACGAGTGCGGGACGAAGAATGTTTTTCATGAGATATCCTTGTGAAGCGTGTTGCCTGAGCCATGCCGCTCAGGCGAGATGCAAGGCGACCAGCAACAGGTCAATCGCCTTGATGCCGACGAACGGCACGATCAACCCGCCCAGGCCGTAGATCAACAGGTTGCGGCGCAGCAGCGCGGCAGCGCCAACCGCGCGGTACTTCACGCCCTTGAGCGCCAGCGGAATCAAAAACATGATGATCAATGCATTGAAAATCACCGCCGACAAAATCGCCGAGGAAGGACTGCCCAGGCGCATCACGTTCAGCGCCGCCAGCTGCGGGTAGGTGGTGACGAAAATCGCCGGAATGATGGCAAAGTACTTGGCCACATCGTTGGCAATCGAGAAAGTCGTGAGCGAGCCGCGCGTCATCAGCAGCGCCTTGCCGGTCTCGACAATCTCCAGCAGCTTGGTCGGGTTCGAGTCCAGATCGACCATGTTGGCGGCTTCCTTGGCGGCCTGGGTGCCGCTGTTCATCGCCACCGCCACGTCGGCCTGCGCCAGTGCAGGGGCGTCGTTGGTGCCGTCGCCCGTCATCGCCACCAGCCGGCCTTCGGCTTGATACTGGCGAATCAGCTTGAGCTTGTCCTCCGGCGTGGCCTCGGCCAGAAAATCATCGACGCCCGCTTCCGCAGCGATGGCAGCCGCCGTGAGCTTGTTGTCGCCAGTGATCATGACGGTCTTGATGCCCATGCGGCGCAGTTCGCCAAAGCGCTCCCTGATGCCGGACTTGACGATGTCCTTGAGCTCGACCACGCCGAGCACGGTGTGGCCATCGGCCACCGCCAGCGGGGTGCTGCCGCGGCGCGATACCTCATCGGACGCGCGTGTCACTTCAGCAGGCACGCTGCCGCCCAGCGCTTCGACATGCTTTCGAATGGCATCGACGGCGCCCTTGCGCAACTGGCGGGTGCCGCCATCGGGCTTTTGCACGTCAGCACCGCTCATGCGGGTCTGCGCCGTGAACGGGACTTCGGAAATCTCTCCGACCAGCGGCTCGGCGGCACCGAGGCGCTGGGCCAGCGTGACAATGCTGCGGCCCTCGGGCGTTTCGTCGGCCATCGAGGCCTGCATGGCACAGACTGCGAGCTGAACTTCCGACACGCCCGGCGCCGGCAAAAAGGCGGCAGCCTGGCGGTTGCCGTGGGTGATGGTGCCGGTCTTGTCGAGCAGCAGCACATCCACGTCGCCGGCCGCCTCCACCGCGCGGCCCGAGGTGGCAATCACATTGGCCTGCATCATGCGGCTCATGCCCGCCACGCCGACGGCGGACAGCAAGCCGCCTATGGTGGTGGGAATCAGGCAGACCAGCAGGGCAATCAGCGCGGTGATGCTGACGACCGCGCCCGCGCCGGCCGCCTGCACGCTGAAGATTGAAAACGGCAGCAAGGTGACCGTGACGATCAGGAACACGATCGTCAGCGCCACCAGCAGAATCGTCAGCGCGATTTCGTTGGGTGTCTTGGCGCGCTTGGCGCCCTCGACCATGCTGATCATGCGGTCCAGAAACGATTCGCCAGGATTGACGGTAATTCGCACCACCAGCCAGTCGGACAGCACGCGCGTGCCGCCGGTTACCGCCGAGAAGTCGCCGCCCGACTCGCGCACCACGGGCGCCGATTCGCCGGTGATGGCGCTTTCATCGACCGATGCCACGCCTTCGATCACTTCACCGTCCAGCGGAACCATGTCGCCAGCCTCCACCAGCACCACATCGCCCTTGCGCAGGTTTTCAGCCTGCTCGGGTAACCAGGCCCCCACGCTTGCCACTGCGTGTGTTGCGCTGCCCCCCGGGGGGGCTGTTTCGCCTGGGGGCGGCCCGTCGGCGAAACGCGCCCCATGTTCAGGCTCCTTCAGCTTCTTGGCCCAGGTGCTTTTTTTCAGGCTGCGAAGTGAAGCGGCCTGCGCCTTGCTGCGGCCTTCGGCCAGCGCTTCGGCGAAATTGGCGAACAGCACGGTGAACCAAAGCCACAGCGCCACGGCAAAGATAAACCCGGCTGACGCTTCGCCGGGCGCCAGCAGCGCCTGCAGGCCCAGCAAGGTCGTCATGATGCTGCCGATATAGACGACAAACATCACCGGATTGCGCCACTGAACGCGCGGGCTGAGCTTGGTAAAGGACGCCACAATGGCCGGCTTGAGCAGCGCCGGATCGAGCAATACAAAAGGTTTTCGGGTGGTGGTCATGATTCTTCAACCTTTTGATTTATTGCGCAGGCCACAGCATCAAATGCTCGACCACCGGACCGAGCGCCAGCGCCGGCACGTAATTGAGCAGGCCCACCAGCAGCACCGTGCCGATCAGCAGCCCCACGAAAAGCGGGCCATGGGTCGGCATGGTTCCAGCCGTGACTGGCAG
>JAYWDL010000517.1:0-3010 GCA_043779865.1 Polaromonas sp. | reverse complement strand
CCGCCGCGGAGACAAAAGGCCGCATGGTGGTCCAGGTGGGTGCCTTTGCCGATACCGCCAAAGCCGACGAAACGCGCCTCAAACTGGAAAAAGCGGGCCTTAAAACCTACACGCAGGTGGCCGAAACAAAGGACGGAAAGCGCATCCGGGTCCGTGTGGGCCCGTTTGCCAGCAAGGCCGAGGCTGAAAAGGCCATCAACAAGATCAGGTCGCTTGACTTGCCGGTGGCGATTCTGAGTTTTTAAGCAGATGGCAGGTTTGTGACGGCGCTTGACTTGGTTTTGACGGGAGTGCTGGTCTTTTCCCTGCTGCTGGGTGCCTGGCGCGGGCTGGTCTATGAGGTGTTGTCAGTGCTGGGATGGGCGGCTTCTTTTTATGCCGCGCAATGGTTTGCTCCGCAGGTGGCCCTGCTGCTGCCGCTGCAGTCTGCTTCAGAGCCGGTGCGTTATGCAGCAGCTTTTGTGCTGGTGTTCATTGCGGCGGTATTTGCGGCGGGTTTGCTGACCGCTTTGCTGAAGAAACTGGTGGACGCCATCGGTTTGCGGCCGGTGGACCGTACGCTGGGAGCGGCTTTCGGCGTGCTGCGAGGCGTGATTTTGTTGCTTGCCGCCACCGTGGTCATCGATATGACGGCGCTCAAGTCCAGCCCCTGGTGGCAGGAGTCCAGAGGAGCTGACATGCTGACGGCCACGCTCAACAGCCTGAAGCCGCTGCTGCCCGAGCAGTTTGCAAAGTATCTGGATTAAATGTTTGAATTTACGTTGAGAGGTCAACACATCATGAACGGAACACCATGTGCGGCATAGTCGGCATCGTCAGCAAAGCCCCGGTTAACCAGCTGATTTACGACGGCTTGCTGCTGTTGCAGCACCGTGGCCAGGATGCCGCCGGCATCGTCACCCAGCAAGGGCGCAAGTTCTTTATGCACAAGGCCAAGGGGATGGTGCGCGACGTGTTTCGCACCCGCAACATGCGCGCGCTGCCGGGCAATGTCGGGCTGGGGCAGGTTCGTTATCCCACGGCGGGCAATGCCTACAGCGAAGACGAAGCGCAGCCGTTTTACGTCAACGCGCCGTTTGGCCTGGTGCTTTCGCACAACGGCAATCTGACGAACGCGGCCGAGCTCAAGGCCGAGCTGTTCAACACCGATCACCGCCACATCAACACCGACAGCGACTCCGAAGTGCTGCTCAACGTGCTGGCGCACGAACTCGAAAAAACCACCCGCGGTTGTCCGCTCACGCCGACCGATGTGTTTGCCGCCGTGCGCGGCGTACACAAGCGCGTCAAGGGCTCGTATGCCGTGGTGGCGCTGATTGCCGGCCACGGGCTGCTGGCGTTTCGCGATCCGTTCGGCATCCGGCCACTGTGCATGGGGCGTGGCCGCAATGAAGAGGGCGATACCGTGATGGTGGCAAGCGAGTCGGTCGCGCTGGAAGGCACGGCGCACCAGTTCGTGCGCGATATCGCGCCGGGCGAAGCGGTGTTTGTAGACCTGGAGGGAACGGTGCATGCCGAGCAATGCGCGGTGCATCCGCAGCTCAAGCCCTGCATTTTCGAGTTTGTCTATCTGGCCCGGCCTGACTCGGTGCTGGACGGCATTTCGGTGTACCAGGCGCGCCTGAACCTCGGTGAAACGCTGGCCAAGCGCGTCGTTTCCACTGTGCCGCCCAATGAAATTGACGTCATCATTCCGATACCCGAATCGAGCCGCCCCAGCGCCACCCAGCTGGCGCATCTGCTCGGAATTCCCTACCGCGAAGGCTTTGTAAAGAACCGCTATGTGGGCCGCACCTTCATCATGCCGGGGCAGGGCGTTCGCAAAAAATCAGTGCGCCAGAAGCTCAATGTGATTGCCAGCGAGTTCAAGGGCCGCAATGTGCTGCTGGTCGATGACTCCATCGTTCGCGGCACCACCAGCCGCGAGATCGTGCAGATGGCGCGCGACGCCGGCGCGCGCAAGGTCTATCTGGCCAGCGCCGCGCCGCCGGTGCGCTTTCCCAATGTCTATGGCATCGACATGCCGACGCCGGATGAACTGGTCGCCCATGCCCGCAGCATTGAGGAAATCCGCCGGGAGATTGGCTGTGATGCGCTGATTTACCAGGATGTGGAGGGCATGAAGCGCGCCATTGGTTCGCTGAACACCGCGCTCGATGGCTTTGACGCTTCCTGCTTTGACGGCGTCTACGTTACCGGTGACGTGACGGCCGAGACCATTGCCGCGATGAATTCGCAGCGCGCCGATACCGCCGAGAAAATCGGCGATGACAGCGACGTTGATGTCTCGCGTCTGGCGCTGCCCAATCCGCAAGAGGCATGAAATGACCACGCCAAAAACATTACCCGACAACCTGCACCGCGACACGCTGGCCGTTCGTACCGCTGTGGACAAAAGCCAGTACGGCGAAAACTCCGAAGCGCTTTATTTGACCAGCAGCTTCGTGCAGTCGGATGCCGCGACAGCAGTGCGGCGCTTTGCCAACGAGGAAGAAGGCTACATCTATTCGCGCTTTACCAATCCGACGGTGACCAGCATGGAACAGCGTCTGGCGGCGATGGAGGGCACCGAAGCGTGCATTGGCACGGCCAGCGGTATGGCGGCGATTTTGCTGATGTGCATGGGCCTGCTCAAAAGCGGTGACCATGTGATCTGCTCGCAGTCGGTGTTTGGCTCGACCATCAAACTGATCGGCAGCGAGTTTGGCAAATTTGGCGTTGAGACCACCTTTGTCTCGCAAACCGATGTGGCCCAGTGGCAGGCAGCCGTCAAGCCCAACACCCGCCTGCTGTTTGCCGAAACGCCGACCAACCCGCTGACCGAAATCTGCGACATTCGCGCGCTGGCCGACATTGCCCATGCGGCGGGCGCCCTGCTGGCGGTGGACAACTGCTTTTGCTCGCCGGCACTGTCGCAGCCCGTCAAATTTGGCGCCGACCTGGTGATTCATTCGGGGACCAAATACCTTGATGGCCAGGGCCGCGTGATTGCGGGCGCCATCTGCGGAAC
>JAYWDL010000516.1:0-8670 GCA_043779865.1 Polaromonas sp. | reverse complement strand
TCCAAGCGCTACGACGACGATATTTCCGCCGTCTGCCTGGCGATCAACCTGTACATCGACAAGGGCGTCGTGGTTCAGGCGTCGATCGGCGCAGGCGGCGTGGCCGCCACGCCGGCGCGCGCCGTCCAGACCGAAGCCGCGCTGACCGGCCAGCCCTGGACGCATGAAACGGTGCGGCGCGCCATCGCCGTGCTGCGCGCCGAGTTTTCGCCGCTGTCCGACATGCGCGCCACAGCGGCCTACCGCACCGAAGTGCTCGGCAATCTGCTGCAGCGCTACTGGCTTGAAAGCCAGGGCCTTCGGCAGATCAACCTGGCCTCGTTCGTGCTGGAGGAAGCGGCATGAGCATGGACAACGATTTTTCCCTCAGCCGCGATGCGGTGGCCGACCCGGACGTGAACGCCGCCAACGCTCATGCCGCCCTGTCTGCCGAAGAACAACCTGCCGCGATCAGTCCGCCACCGGTGCCGCAAGCCGCCGGCAGCTCCCGCTTCCACGAAAGCGCCCGTGCCCAGGTAGCCGGTGCCGCCACCTATGTGGACGACATTGCCGAGATCAAGGGAACGCTCTATGCCGCGCCGATTTTGTCCGCCGTCGCCCATGGCCGCTTGCTGGGTGTGGATATCAGCGCAGCGCTGGCCCTGCCCGGCGTGCGCGATGTGATTCTGGCGCGCGACATTCCAGGCGACCCGATGCTGGGCAGCTTTGCGCATGACGAGCCGGTTTTTGCGCAGGACACCGTGCAGCACATCGGCCAGGTGATTGGCGTGGTGGTGGCCGACTCGGTGATGCAGGCGCGGCGCGCTGCGCGACAAGTCAAGTGCCACATCGAAGCATTGCCCGCCATCCTGAACGTGCATGACGCGCTGAAAGCGCAAAGCCATGTGCTGCCACCGGTTTTCGTCAAGCGCGGCGACGCCGACGAGGCGCTGAAAACTGCGGCGCATACGCTGCATGGCACGCTGGAGGTCGGCGGGCAGGAGCATTTCTACCTCGAAGGCCAAGTCGCCTACGTGGTGCCGCAGGAGCAAAACCAGTGGCTGGTTTATTCCAGCACGCAGCACCCGGGCGAGGTGCAGCACTGGGTGGCGCACGCATTGGGCATTGACCAGCATGCGGTGCGCGTCGAATGCCGTCGCATGGGCGGCGGCTTTGGCGGCAAGGAAACGCAGGCCGGTCACATGGCGGTCTGGTCCGCCATCGCGGCGCGCAAGTTGCAACGCCCCGTCAAGCTGCGCCTGGACCGCGATGACGACTTCCTGATCACCGGCAAGCGTCACCCTTTTGCCTATGACTACACCGTGGGGTTCGACGATGCCGGCTGCATCACCGGCCTCAAGCTCATGATGGCCGTCAACTGCGGCTTCAGCGCCGACCTGTCAGGCCCGGTGGCCGACCGCGCGGTTTTTCATGTTGATAACGCCTATTTTCTGCAGGATGTGGTGATTGTTTCCTACCGCTGCAAGACCAACACCCAGAGCAACACCGCCTTTCGCGGCTTTGGCGGACCGCAGGGCGTGATCATCATTGAAACGATTCTGGGCGACATTGCGCGGCAGCTGGGCCTGGACCCGCTGGCCGTGCGGCGGCGCAACCTGTATTGCGACGAACACGTCGCGCCGATGAGCGGAACCGAGCCTGCAAGGCGTCGTGACACCACCCATTACGGCATGACGGTCGAAGACAACATCCTCCAGCCTCTGCTATCAAAACTGGAGCAAACTGCGGACTACCAACACCGGCGGGAAGCCATTTCGGCATGGAATTCGCAAAGCCTGGTCATCAAGCGCGGCATAGCCATCACGCCGGTGAAATTCGGCATTTCGTTCACCGCCACACTGTTCAACCAGGCCGGCGCGCTGGTGCATGTGTATACCGACGGCTCCTGCCAGGTCAACCACGGCGGCACCGAAATGGGCCAGGGCTTGAACACCAAGGTGGCGCAAATCGTTGCCGACGAACTGGGCATTGCGTTTGAGCGGGTGCTGTCCACCGCCAGCGACACCAGCAAGATTCCCAACGCCTCGGCCACCGCCGCTTCGGCTGGCACCGACCTGAACGCCAGAGCCGCGCAGTATGCCGCCCGCAAGGTGCGCGACAAGCTGGCGCAGTTCGTGGCAGGGCTTGACGGCTGCGGTGCCGGTGCCGTGTGCTTTCAGGGCGGCGAGGTGAGCACGCCCGCCAGCACCCGGTCATTCACCGAAGTGGTGAAGCTGGCGTATGCCAACCGCATCCAGCTCTGGAGTGACGGCTTTTACCGCACGCCCAAAATTCACTATGACAAAACGACGCTCACCGGCCGGCCGTTTTATTACTTTGCCTATGGCGCCGCCTGCACCGAAGTCGCCATCGACACGCTGACCGGAGAAAGCCGGGTGCTCAAGGTCGATATCCTGCATGACGTCGGCACCTCCATCAACCCGGCCATCGACATAGGGCAGATCGAAGGCGGTTTTGTGCAGGGCATGGGCTGGCTGACCACCGAGCAACTGGTCTGGAATGACCAAGGCCAGCTCAGCACCCGCGCGCCCAGCACCTACAAGATCCCCACGACCGGCGATATTCCCGAGCACTTCAAGATTGATCTGTGGCCTGAAGCCAACCGGGAAGACAATGTGTTCGGCAGCAAGGCCGTCGGCGAGCCGCCGCTGATGCTGGCGATCAGCGTGTATGAGGCGCTGCGCGATGCGGTGGCGGCTGCGAGGCCGGGTGAGCGGGCGCAGCTGGAGGCGCCGGCCACTGCTGAGAATGTACTGCGGGCGCTTGGGGGGGCTGTGAGGGTGGCGCAGCTTCATCTTCGATGAACGGACAGGGCATGTGTGACTTGGCAGCTAACGGGCAGTCCGTGCAGGATAAGCTTTGAACTGATGACCGGTTATTTCTTGATGTCTAATTGGCCTGGAAACGTCAAGTCCTCCATGAATGCTTTCTGCTGCATTCACCGCTACGCCCTATCGGGTGCGAACGCATTGCCTGAACTGAACTACCAGAATCAAGAAACATGAAATACAAGACAATCTCGCTGTTCTCCGGCGGCATGGGACTAGACATCGGCATGCACCAAACCGGGCGGTTTGAGTTATTGGCAGCCATTGAGAAGGTTCCAGCGTTTTGCGAGACGATTCGGCACAACATCGCGGCGGGTCGGCTGGGGGGCCAGCCATTGGTTATCGAAGGCGACATTACCGACATTGACCCGCAAGAGGTGATGCGCTCTCTGGGCTTAAAGCCGGGCGAGCTAGACGTTCTGGTGGGCGGACCACCCTGTCAGTCATTCAGCACTGCCGGCAAGCGGGGGACGACCCAAGACCCCAGAGGCACGCTGCTTTGGCAGTTTCTTCGGTTCGTGGATGCCATGCGGCCCAAAGTCTTCGTCATGGAAAATGTCCGGGGTCTGATTTCTGCGGCGCTGAAGCACCGCCCGATCAGCGAGCGAGGTTCAAGTCCGCTCTTGCCCGAAGAGATGCCCGGCTCCGTGGTTCAACTCTTCTCGCGTGATCTGCAAGCACTCACCAATGTCAGCTATCACATGGACGTTTTTGAGGTGAACGCCGTCAACTATGGCGCACCGCAGATTCGTGAGCGTGTTTTATTCATCGGGAACCGCTTTAACGCTCAAGTCGATTTCCCTCAGCCAACCCACCAAAACCCTGTCAAAGCGGCCACTCGCGAAGTTCTCGTGCAGGCATCGCTTCTCGACGACGAGGCACCTAAATTCCCCTGGAAAACTTTAGGTGAAGCACTGGAGGGCCTGGAGGAAACGGAGCCAGAGGTACTGGATTTCAGTGAGCGTAAAAAAACTTTCTTGACGTTTGTGCCACCCGGTTCCAACTGGCGCAGTCTGCCAGAGGATATGCAGCGCGAATCCATGGGTAAAGCGTGGTTCGCAAAGGGCGGCCGGTCGGGCTGGTGGCGCCGACTGACCAGCGAGCTTCCCAGCCCGACACTTATCACGCTGCCGAACCACTCCAGCACTGCGTTGTGCCACCCCACCGAGACGCGTGCCTTGTCAGTACGTGAGTACGCTCGAATTCAAGAGTTTCCGGACGACTGGCGTTTCAGGGGAACACTGGCCGAGCAGTACACCCAGATTGGAAATGCCGTGCCGACCCGTCTGGGCAGTGTCGCAGGCAGTGTCGTTGCGGCCACGCTGGATCAGCTACAGGCCAGACAGTGGCGACCGTATGAAACCGCCAGGGAAGGATTCCGCCTGGTTTACCTTCAGTCTCATGTGAGAACCCGAAAATGGTTCAAGGACGGCAAGACCATCGTTTGGGGCGAGGAAGACGATGAGGGCGAAAACTCCCGCTATGCCGCCTCCAAGACAAAGAACAAGGTCAGCACGCTAAGGCATGCGCCTGCCAATCAGGAACGTTAATGGCCAGCCGAAACCCTCACCTCCCGACGAATGTTCCAGCGACGACGTTTTCCAAGGCGCAAATCCTTGCCAACCTGGTTGCGGTGGATAACGACCCGGCTTCACGCCAGCGCGTGCTGCAATTAGAGAACGGTTTTCGGCTGCGCATTGGAAACCATGTGACTGCTCTGCCACTTGCAAACGCCCGGCTTGAGAAGTTTTATACAAGCCCGTTTGTCTTGATGGTTTATGCACATGCGAAGCACTACACGAAGCTGAGCGAGATCGAAAGCGACATCCTTCCCGCCAAGCTGTTTTCATCAATGGAAACATCAGCGGGCCGCATGATTGAAGACGTGGCGCTGCCGGTGTATGGATGGCAATCAGTCCCGAGTGGAATGCATACCGTCAATTCGGCTCTGGACGGCAAGAAGCTTGAGCTTCCAATTCTCAGAGCAGTCACATTGAAGAGTGGCCCTCGTTGCCTGAATGACGGAATGAGCGAGAACTTGGCAGACACTGTCCTCGGCCATGGACCAGCGTGGCTTGCCAATGACGCGGCGACTCAGCTCGACTTCACCTACGGTGTGCTTTACGGAACCAGAAAACAGTCGAACAAAAAGGACTGGCATATCTTGCGCAACATTGCGAAGAAATTGCCTACCGGCAGCGTCGTGACCGCTCCCGCGCAGCGCTGGGACTGTTCGTTCATGCTGGGCACCGCATCTGCGTCCGCCACCATCAGGATTGGCAAGGACTGGTGGGATTATCTCGGCGGCCCCTTGTGCTTGACGGAACTCTGCACCTCCCTGATTCGCGCTTGCGTTGCTCCGGGACTTGCCGACGCTCCTGGAACCAGCTACACAATCGCCGACCTTGCAAGCATCGTCGATTGGCCCAACGGCCATGCGCCTTTAAATGTCAGTATTCTTCAAGCCAGCCAGCTTCCTTGGCTGTTTTTTTTGATGCGTCACTTTTGTGACGAACTCACGGATTAAAAGCGACGACGCGACGGTTTTGGTGCGCTGCACTGGATCCTGCCGGCTCAAACCGGTTCCCAGCCCGCCCCTAAATCGAATAGCATGCCCAACCATGCCCCTGCCCCCCGACACCCTCGACCACATCGCCGCCCTGACGCTGGCGCATTACGAGCATCACGCCGACGAGTTCTGGCAAGGCACGCGCCATCATGACGTGAGCCAGAACATCGCCGCGCTGCTGCAATACATCGAGGCAGCCCCGCCGTTTGAGCTGCTCGACTTCGGCTGCGGACCCGGACGCGACCTCAAGACCTTCAAGGAACTCGGCCACCA
Source organism: Polaromonas sp. (assembly GCA_043779865.1). Classification (GTDB taxonomy): domain Bacteria; phylum Pseudomonadota; class Gammaproteobacteria; order Burkholderiales; family Burkholderiaceae_C; genus Polaromonas. Next base: position 3,000 of record JAYWDL010000516.1, on the reverse strand, counting down.
CCCCACTGGCCTGGAGGGCGCGGCGCGGCTGGCCGCGATGGCGCGCGCCTACAGCGGCTGCGAAGTGCTGCAGCAGAATTTCCTCGAACTCGATTTGCCTGCAGCGCACTTCGACGGCGTGTTCGCCAACGCCGTGCTGTTCCACGTCCCCAGCCAGGCCTTGCCGGGTGTGCTCAAGCAACTGCATGCCACCCTGAAACCAGGCGGCGTCCTTTTCAGCTCCAACCCCAGGGGCGACAACCAGGAGGGCTGGAACGGCGAGCGCTACGGCGCTTTTCACGACTGGCAAGCCTGGCGCAACTACCTGCTGGCGGCAGGATTCATCGAACTGACGCACTACTACCGCCCGGCAGGCCTGCCGCTGGAACAGCAGCCCTGGCTGGCCAGTGTGTGGCGCAAGCCGATGGTTTGAATATGGGACAGCTTTGGCAGTACGCAACGGTATGAGCCTGGGCTGCGAAGGCCGCATTGGAGCGGCTTCAGACTACTGGCGTTTACCGAGCGAATCATTCATTCCCAAAGCAAACTCTGTTTTGCACTATCACTTCATTCTTCTTTGCAACTTGAAAAGGATTATTAAAAATGATGAATCAAGACAATCCCGTCTGGCTGATTACTGGCTGTTCTACTGGATTCGGCCGCGAACTGGCCAAACTCGTGTTGGCGCGTGGCTGGCGTGCCGTCGTGACTGCACGCGATCCGTCCAAAGTGGCGGATATTGCTGAAGGTCACGATGACCGAGTACTCGTCCTGCCTCTTGATGTCACCCGGCGGGCACAAATCGAGGAAGTTGTCGCCGCGACGAAGCTGAAGTTTGGCCGTATCGATGCACTCGTTAATAACGCTGGCTTTGGCTATCTCGCTGCGATTGAAGAGGGGGAGGACGAGGCTGTGCGCGCGATGTTCGAGACCAACGTGTTCGGATTGATCGACATGACAAAGGCGGTGCTGCCGGTTATGCGAGAGCAACGCAGCGGGTTGATTGTCAATGTCTCGTCGATTGGCGGCATCACGAGTTTTGCGGCGACGGGCTACTATCATGGGACGAAATATGCTGTGGAAGGCATTTCCGAATCACTCGCGATAGAGGTGAAGCCGCTGGGTATCGATGTGATGATCGTCGAGCCAGGGCCATTTCGCACGAACTGGGCGGGTCCGTCGATTAAACAGTCGGCGACGCATATCAATGACTATGCAGTGACCGCAGGCGAGCGCCGCAAGCAAACTGAAGCACGCAGCGGCACCCAAGCTGGCGATCCCGCGCGGGCCGCACAAGCCATTATCGATGCTGCGCTGTCGGACACTCCGCCGTTGCGTTTGTTGCTCGGCAAAACTGCGCTCGAATTGGCGCGCAAGAAACTCGATTTGATGCGCACTGACTTCGATAACTGGGAATCAACATCGCTAGGCGCAGACTTTCCTGAAAGCACTAGTTGACGCCCGTTTGTTGACAGGAGGGAAAGTTGCTGGTTTAGATGGGTCGCTTTTGGTCGATTCCAGCAGGCCAAGGGCGCTGATAAAGGCTTGGCACGTCAAAAAATCGGACGCACCAAATCCTGGAACATCATCAGCACGGCAAAGCCCATCACCGCTACCCCGCCCCAGCCGAACCAGCGCGTCTTGAAACCGGACGTGAAGTTACCCATCACTGCCTTTTTGCCCGCCAGCAGCATCATGCCTGCCATGATGGGCACCGCCACTACGCCATTGATCACGGCGCTCCAGTAAAGCGCCTTCATGGGGTCGATGGAGGTGAAGCCCAGCCCGGTTCCCACCAGGGTGGCGATGGTGATGATGGCGTAAAAACGCTTGGCTTCAAACCAGTGCCGCTCCAGGCCCTCGGGCCAGCCGAATGCTTCGGCCACCGCATAAGCTGCTGACGAAGCCAACACAGGCACGGCCAGCAGACCGGTCGCGATGATGCCTCCGGCAAACAGCGCAAAGGCATAGTCGCCCGCCAGCGGGCGTAGCGCCTGAGCCGCCTGGGCTGCAGAGGTAATGTCGCGGATGCCCGCCGCATACAACACAACGCCACCCAGCAGCATGACAAAAAAGGCGACGGCATTGGAGAAAAACATGCCAAGGTAGGTGTCCTGCTTGACGCGCCGCAAGTCGCGGCGTACCTGCGCTTCCGTACCGTGCCCTTTGCCTTTCAGGCGCAGCTCTTCGACCTCCTGAGAGGCCTGCCAAAAAAACAGGTAGGGTGAAATCGTGGTGCCCAGCAGGGCCACAATCATCATCCAGTAGCCCGATGTCCACTGCAGCTTGGGTATCACCAGATCGTGCAGCACCTGCCCCCAAGGCACATCAACCAAAAACGCGGCGATCACATAGGCAAACAAAAACAGTGTCAACCACTTCAAAATCGGTGCGAGCTTGCGGTAGGGCACAAACACCTGCAGCAGCACCGTGATCACGCCAAAAGCCATGGCGTGAAAATGCGCGCCACCACCCACCACCAACTGCAAGGCCTCGCCCATGGCGGCAATGTCGGCTGCAATATTGAAGGTGTTGGCAATCACCAGCAGCGACACCATAGCGATCAAAAAAGAACGCGGCGTGTGATCGCGCAAGTTGGCGGCCACGCCCTTGCCGGTGACGCGGCCGATTCTGGCGCTGACCAGCTGGATGGCGATCATGAAGGGCAGCGACAAAAACACCGTCCAGAGCAGCCCTGTGCCAAACTGCGCACCCGCCTGCGTATAGGTGGCAATGCCTGAGGGGTCATCGTCGGCGGCGCCGGTGATGACCCCTGGGCCGACATGGCGCAGGAAGGAGGGACTGCGTTTGAACATGGCGGGGAGCCTAACACAGCGCAGTGACAGCAGCCCTGCCCTTTGTTCTCAACAAATATTGGGCTAAGCCCAATATTCATGGGCGCAAGCAGCTATAAAATAAATAGCACATAACAGCCTGCCAGGGCAATCGCACCTAAATTGATAGCGCGCCGATGTCGAGCACTTTGTCCATATAAGCCTGATCCCAGCCAGCGCGGCTGCG
>JAYWDL010000515.1:0-3025 GCA_043779865.1 Polaromonas sp. | reverse complement strand
GCAGGCCGGGCCAGGTGTGGCCCTGCGGGTCGCGGCGGTCGAACCAGCCCAGGTAGGGCAGGTCCCACAGGCTGCCTTCCTTCAGGTGGCAATGGCCTTCGACGAAGCCGGGCAGCAACACCTGGTCGGCAAAGCGCTGGTCGAGCGTGAAAGCGCCCCAGGCCTGCATGCGCGCCAGGTCGCCCACCGCGAGGATGCGGCCATCGCGCACCGCCACATGGCTGGCCGTGGGCTGGGCCGGGTTCATCGTGTGGATGCGGCGAGCGGCGTAGACGGTGACGGTCATGCGGGGCCTTGAGGGCGGAGGGGGCTGCCAGCTTAGGGCAATGCTGAACAAGTCCTCGCGAGTGTGGGCGCCCTGGTTTGGGATGGGCTGCAAGGCGAAAACCACAGCCATAGCCCCGCTATGGCGAGGATTTGCAACGCTGCAGACCACCCAAAACAGGGCTGACCGCGCCGCGAGGGACTTGTTCAGCGTTGCCTTAGGGGGCTATGCTGCCCAGGGCCAGAGGCATATACTTTTTACACTGTTTGCAGTGCCACGATGCAGGTGAATGGTCACGCAAAGCCAGCAGGTCAAACGCGCGTTGTGTCGGTGAATCATGTTCTCGCTGGAGGTCCACATGTTCAAGAGTTTTGGCAAGTCAGCGGCAGCGGTGTTGGCTGCCTGTTTGGTGGTTGCCGGGGCAAGCCTGCCGGGCCTCGCAAACGCGGGACTGACCGGCAAGCTTGTGACTGTGGCCATTGGCAGCGTGGCTGTGGACACCTTCCAGATCGACGAGTCTGCCAACGTGCTGGTGCAGGCCTCCGGCATCGAATTGGCCAGCCTGGGTCAGCTTTTCAGCGTTGATTTCACTGACACCGGCCTGCGGCTCGAGGTGGTCAATCACCCTGACTCGTTCACATTGCCAACCTTGTTCTTTGCCGGCGTTGTGGTGTCGGCATTCGAGGGTAATACGCTCAATGGCTTGGTCGGGGGCGGTTCGAACATCGCCGGCTTCGACACACTTTCAAGCAATGGGCAGAGCCGGGTGCTGGCACCGCCTGCCGTCGCTGGCCTGTTGGCCTTCAACTTCGAGGGCCTGGCGCTGAAGAATGGCGACTTCGTGACGGTGGACATGAGCCTGAGCCCGGTGCCCGAGCCCATGCCGATTGCCCTGATGTTGTCGGGATTGGGCCTGCTGGCGTTCAGGTTGCGGCGCCAGGGCTGACCGCCTGGCCTGCGCGCACGCTGCGCGCGTCGGCCGTTGCTGAGGCGGCCCATGCGCTTGTTGTTGTGACCGCAGCGCTTGCGGGGCAGATGCGGTTCGTGCATGCGCGCAAGAAAGGTTTGGTGATGCCCCCCGTGACAACCGCATTGCCCAATCGTGCTTTCGGCGGTTTGATCGTGGTGGTCCTGCTGGCCGTGAGCCTCACGGGTTGGCTGTATGGGCAAGGCATCCATGGTTGGTCACTGGTCAGTGCGATGGCCGTGTTGCTGATTGCCTGGCTGCGCCCATCGTGGCTGACACCCGCTACCCGCGGGTGGATGATGTTCGGGCAACTGCTGCATCGCATCGTCAGCCCGATCACGCTGGGCGTGCTTTTTTTCGGTGTCATCACGCCCACGGCGGTGGTGATGCGCTTGGCCGGGCGCGACATCCTGTTGCGCCGTTTCAACCCCGCTGCGCCCAGTTATTGGGTGGAACGCAGGCCTGCGGGGCCCGAGGCTGCCAGCCTCTTCAGACAGTATTGAGCACCGGGTTGCAGGATGGCTTTTCTCATTGAGTTGTTTCAGTTCTTCAAGTCCAGACGCAAGCTCTGGTTGCTCCCGGTGGTGCTCTTCATGGTCGTGATCGGAGGGTTGTTGGTGTTGGCGCAGGGTTCAGTTCTGGCGCCATTTCTCTACACCCTGTTCTGACGCCATGCGCGTCTTGGGGATCTCGGCTTACTACCACGATGCGGCAGCCGCCTTGGTGGTGGATGGCCGGATCACTGCGGCGGCCCAGGAAGAGCGCTTCACACGCATCAAGCACGACCCGGCGTTTCCGGTCCATGCGATCCGCGCCTGCCTCGCATTGGCCAGGCTGCAGCCGCGTGAGCTGGACTTCGTCACCTTCTACGACAAGCCGTTTCTCAAGTTCGAGCGCTTGCTGGAGACTTATCTGGCCTTTGCGCCGCGCGGGTTTCAGTCGTTCCGCCATGCATTGCCGTTGTGGCTGAAGGACAAGCTGTTCCAGAAACGCTTGTTGCTGCGTGAGTTGCGGCAACTGGATGCTGATGTCGACTGGGCCTCGCGGCTGCAGTTCTCCGAACACCACCTGAGCCACGCCGCCAGTGCCTTCTTCCCGTCGCCATTTGAAAGCGCCGCCGTGCTGACGCTCGATGGGGTGGGCGAGTGGACCACCACCTCGCTGGCCAGCGGGCAAGGCAATCGGCTCAGCGTGCTGCGTGAGATCCACTTCCCGCATTCATTGGGTTTGCTGTATTCGGCCTTCACGCAGTACACCGGGTTCAAGGTCAATTCAGGCGAATACAAGGTGATGGGCCTGGCGCCTTACGGGGTGCCTCGTTTTGTCTCGATCATCAAAGAGCATCTGATCGACATCAAGGACGACGGCAGCTTCCGGCTCAATCTCGACTACTTTGACTACTGCACCGGCCTGACCATGGTCAATGCACGTTTTGGCCAGTTGTTTGGCGGGCCGGCACGAACCGGCGAGACGCCGCTGGGCCAGCGTGAGATGGACTTGGCCGCCTCGGTGCAGGCGATCAGCGAAGAGGTGGTTCTCAAGCTGGCGCGCAGCGTTGCGCGCCAGACCGGTGAGCGCAACCTGTGCCTGGCGGGCGGCGTGGCACTGAACTGCGTGGTCAATGGCAAATTGCAGCGCGAAGGTGTGTTTGATCGGCTGTGGATTCAACCCGCAGCGGGGGACGCGGGTGGTGCGTTGGGCGCGGCCCTCGTCACGGCGCACCTGCACGCTGGTCAAGCGCGCAAACCCGACACCGCGCTGGACGGCATGTCTGGCGCGTTGCTGGGGCCAGC
>JAYWDL010000514.1:0-8705 GCA_043779865.1 Polaromonas sp. | reverse complement strand
TCTGCCGCTTCCACTGCCGCTGATTTGTAGCCGGGTGCGGGCACGGGGCAAATACGCGTTCGCACTCAGTACAAGCCCTGCGGGTTGCCTGCCCGGTGTGCATTGCAGGGAAAGCTGCCCGTTGGCCAGCGTGACGCGCGTCCGTTTTTCAGCGCCGAAGGGGGTGGCGTTCAGGCTGCCCAGTAAATTGGTGCGAAGGGGAAAAGGCTGTGGCGCCAAAGCGTGCGTGGGTGCAGGCTTGCCAGAAGTGACTTCACCGAATAAGAAACGACTACCTTGCGTTTTGCCGGAGAGCGAGAGCCAGGGGACCAACTCAGCTGAAAGCCGCGCTGTGATGGGCAGCAAGCCCACTACATCGCTGGCTGGCACGACGAGCTCAAGCTGCTGGCAGCCTGCGCTTGCTGGCGTATCGGTGATGCTGGCAAGCAGCGCAGTGTTTTCGTGTCGCGTGATCTGTGCTTGCGGCCGGCCGGGCTCAGCGGTGTTGCTGGCCGGACAGATTTGCAGCCAGGCGGCCTGGGCCTGCATGCACAAAGACAGGCCAGCGACCAGTGAGCCAGTGAATAGGCCGCGCTTCATGAATCAGGGCAATGGCGATGGCTCGCGTTCTGGAACAAGGCTGATCCAGGCGTTAGCGTGAAAACTGCAAGGTGAGGTTACCCTGAAAGGCGGGCAGTAACAAGTGTTGCCCGGACTGTACGGGCACCAGCTCGGCGGGCTGGTCTTGCGTAAAGCGCCAGCCCGCAGGAACTTCAATACTCAGCCCGGCAATTAATTCGGGTGCTTTCAGCGTGACGGTTTTGATGCCACCGCGAGTCTCGACATCCACGCTGACCCGGTCCCGTGCCGCCCACCACTGCCCAAAAGACGCCAGCGTTCCAAACCAGGCGCTCGGTTTCATTTTTTCCACCAGGCCGCGTGTGAAATCGAGCTTGTGGTCCAGGATGTTCGGATGCGTCAGGACAACGAAAAGACCGCCATAACGCTGTATTTTTTCGGCGATCTCCAGCGCCTGCGGCAAGCGGCTGCCCATCAGGGGCGGGCTCTCGTCTTCGATGGTGACCGGGAACTCGAAAATACCCGTTTCATCGATCGACCGCCGGTTGTAGTTCAGACGAAACGGCAGATGTGTCAGCGCATTGTTGGCGCTGGTGGACGAGCTGTAACGGTAGCCCGTGGCCTCCAGCGCTTGTGGCAGCGCTTCGGGATTTTCGAGGTAACCAGGTCGAAAACTCTTTATCGAGAGCTTGGGCACATTGGCCTCCAGCAAATAACGGCTGACCCGAAGCTCGCCCAGCAATGTTGCGTTGCGGGTTTCAGTGGCGCTGTTGACGAAAGGCACGTAAGCGGGATAGGTCTCCTGGCCATTGCCCAGCGGCAGTGTGCTGAACATTCTGGAGTGGGCCACCGAGTGGCTGGCGACTTCCATGCCCATGTCGGCCAGCTGCCTGACTTTAGCGGCCCCGTCGGTATTGAAAAACACATCGTCGTTCCAGTCGCGAACGTATTTGGTCTGGATGAAATAGGTGCCTGCGACGCCCTGGGATTTTTGATACTGCGCATAAGTCAGCGAATTGTTCACTGATTGGGTGTAGTCAATGTCGTGGGTAAGAAGGATCGACAGCCGCTTGCCGTCTGGCACGGTGCCCAGCAGCACGGCATCGGGTTCACTCTTGACATAGAGGTCGCGCAGCCACAGGAAAGCCGTATCAAGACCCGGCTCGAAGCTGTTCACATACGCCTTGTGCAGACCTTCCTCCCGATTGTTATAACCCAGCAAGGCAATAGCACCGATATCCAGCCCCAGCGCATAGGCGTGGCCCTTGCCCGAGGCTTTGCTGATCAACGCGGGCGTGCCATCTTCGTACTGCGCCAGCACCGTGCCCGTGGGGCTGGAATAGCTGTAGGCGCCGCGCGGCTGGGCCGGGCTCGCAAGGGTCATGGTTTGCTTTGCGGTGCCGAAGTAGCGTTGAACAAAAGCATTTTCGGAACCAAAGCGCATTTGCGTATGGGCTGTGGAGGCAAGGGCTTCTGAAAACCCGAACAGGCCGTTGAGCCCGCCACCCAGAACATTGGTCGCCACCAGCGTGCCTCCTTGCCGGGTAAATTCGGCGAGCGCTGAAAGCGCCTGCGCAGCCATGGTTTTTCCCGAAATGACGGGGTAGACCATGACGACGCTGTGCTGCAGGGCTTCCCGGTAGTCTTCAGTCAGCGTGAAAGGAATACCGAACGATTTCAACCCATGCACCAGACCCAGCCAGCTTGAATCGCGATCGGTCAGCAAAATGGCCATTCGGCTTGGCTTGCCGCCGCCGCCGTAGCTGCTGGGAGGTGTGGGCGCCTCCGGTCTGATGGTGCTGGCTGCGACGGGGCCCGACAAGCCCGGAAAACGGAAAACGCTGCCGTCCAGGAAGTGCCAAAGTGCGGCCAGGAATAAAGCGAAAAACGCAAAGCCCGCAATAATTTTTACAAGTCGTGACATGGAAAGCTGGGCAGTGAAAGTGATTGGCATCGTAACAAAACTCACACCAATCAAAAGACATGAGCTAGTTCGCCCGCAAGCCTTGACTCCGCCGGCTTACAAAATCCGGTTAAACCAGGCCAGCGACAGACCCGCTGATAGCAATGCCAGCGCTGCCGCCACAAGTGCCAACAGCCCGGAAATCTCGGTTTCCTTTTTTTCAACCGTCAGCCGGGAACTGAGGGTTTCATAGACCTTTTTAAGGTCGGCGGCTGTACCCGCATAAAAATATTCAGCCTGCGTGGCGCGGGCAATTCCCTTGAGGGTTTCCTCGTCCAGTTTCACGCGCATGGACCAGCCTTCAAAGCCTATGGTTTCGCCTTCCACGGTCCCTACGCCGACGGTGTAAACGCGAACACCCCGGTCGGCTGCCGCCTTGGCTGCATCCAGTGAATCGACCCCGGTCGTGCGCTGACCATCCGTCAGCAAGATAATGGCGCCCGACGTGTAGGAGCCAGGTGCAAGCGGTGTGAAAGATTTTTTCAGCGCCTTGTCTTCCTTTGAGTCTTTGCCGTCTTTCATGGCTTGATCCAGAGACGTTCCACGCAGCCGTTCCCGCCCCGATTGCATGGACTCCAGATCAATACCGGCATCAGGGAAAAGCTCGGCAAGAGACACCACGATGCCGTTGCCAATCGCCGTGCCGCGTTGCAGCTGGAACTTGTCAATCGCCGCCGTCAGGTCTTCGCGGTTCACGGTGGGCGGCTGGACCACGGAAGCGGTGCCGGCAAACGCCACAATCCCAACCCGCACACTGCGCGGCAAATCGGCCAGGAAAGCCTTGGCGGCGTTTTGCGAGGCCACCAGCCGATTGGGCAGCACATCGGTGGCCCGCATGCTGCCCGACACATCCATGGCCAGCATGATGGTTTCGTGCTGCGACGGCAGGGTGACGATGGCAAACGGGCGTGCAGCGGACACCAGCATTGCGGCCAGCGACATTAAAAATACAAGCGGTGGAATATGCCGGCGAAAGCTTTGGCCTTTGCCCATGGCTTCGCGCACGATGGACAGGCTGGCATACCGCAGAGCCATCTTTTTCTTGCGCCTCAGCAGCCAGACATACACCGCCACGAGCAACGGAATTAGCAGCAGCAGCCAGAGAAATTGGGGCCAGAGAAAAGTCATTGCTTCTCCTTCGCGCAGTTCAGGCGACATGTCTCAAATGGGCGGGCAGTCTGCCTGCCGCCGCATGAGCGCCCGACGAGCGGCTGCGGCGCTTGCGCAAATCGGTGAATCGCAGGATGGCATCGACCAGGTCGTCATCCGTCGAAAGCTCCAGCGTGTCAACACCCGCGCGTGCCAGGGATTGCCGCAGTTCGCCTTCACGCTGGGCTGCGATGCGGGCAAAGCGCTTGCGAAAGCCGGCATCATGGGTATCGACCAACAGCTGCTCGCCGGTTTCCGCATCGCGAATCGGAATCAGGCCCAGATCGGGCAACTCCAGCTCCAGCGGATCGAGCAGACGCACGGCAACAACTTCGTGTCGCTGGGCAAGCAGGCCCAAAGGCTTTTCCCAGCCCGCTTCGCTGATGAAATCGGATACCACGAACAGGGTGGAACGGCGGCGTATCAGGTTCGCGGCTGACTCCAGCAGTTCATGCAGGCGCGTGGGACCCGTGCCGACCGTTTCTGGCCGCGACTGCAGGGTATGCAGCAGATGCAACACATGATGACGCCCGCCGCGCGCCGGTATCACCGCATCCACGCCAGAGCCGTACAACACCGCGCCCACGCGGTTACCGTGGCGTGTCAGCATGCGCGCCAGCACGGCGACGAAGTCAGTTGATACATGACGCTTGCGCTGCTCGCCGGAGCCGAAATCCATGGACGGGCTCAAGTCGAGCAAAAACCAGGCGCTCATTTCCCGGTCTTCGGTAAAGACGCGTACATGGGGCTGCTGCAGGCGCGCTGTCACGTTCCAGTCGATATGTCGCACATCGTCGTGGTACTGGTACTCGCGCAGGTCCGCCAGGTCCATGCCGGTACCCCGCAGCAGGGTGCGGTAGTCGCCCTGCAGCAGTCCGTCGAGACGGCGAAGCACAGTCCACTCCAGCCGGCGCAGCAACTGTTCTGCGCCTTCCGCAGGCGCTGACCTGGCAAGGGATTGAGGCGGCCGCAGCGCAGGGCCGCCCCAAGCAAGGCCAGCCCCCTCGGGGGGCAGCGCAGCACGCGAAGCGGCAAGCGTGGGGGCTATATCTCTAGGCGGCAAGTTTTTCATGGGCTAGCGGCTTGGCCGGTGGCGGGATTTTCGCCATGATCTTGCCGACCACCTGATCGGCGCAGAGTCCTTCGGACAGGGCTTCGTAAGACAGGACCAGGCGGTGGCGCAATACGTCGGGTATCAAATCGGTCATGTCTTCCGGCAGGGCGTAAGTACGGCCGCGCAGCATGGCCAGCGCCCGCGCCCCTTCGGTCAGGTTGATGGTGGCGCGTGGACTGGCGCCAAAGGTGATGAAACGCGCGAGATCATTGAGCCCGTGTCTGGCGGGGTTGCGGGTGCTGGAAACCAGCCGCACCGCATACTGCACCAGCGACGGATCGACGTAAATGCGCCGGCACTCGGCCTGCAGGGCGGCCAGTTGTTCGGTGGTGGCTACGGCCGAGACGGTTACGGCGGGGCCGGTGACGCGCTGGACGATGACGAATTCTTCCTCGTCGGTGGGGTAGTCCACCAGCACCTTCATCATGAAGCGGTCCACTTGCGCTTCGGGCAGAGGGTAAGTGCCTTCGGTTTCGATCGGGTTTTGCGTCGCCATCACCAGAAAAGGCGCGGGCACTTTATGCGTGATGCCGGCAATCGTCACCTGCCGCTCCTGCATGACTTCCAGCAGCGCGCTTTGCACCTTGGCAGGTGCCCGGTTGATCTCGTCGGCCAGCAGCAGGTTGGTGAACACCGGCCCGAGCGACGTGCTGAACTCGCCGGTTTTCTGGTTGTAGATGCGCGTACCGACCAGATCGGCCGGCACCAGGTCGGGCGTGAACTGGATGCGCTTGAAATTGCCGCGGACGGTGTCGGCCAGCGTTTTAACCGTGAGCGTCTTGGCGAGTCCGGGAACGCCTTCGACCAGCAAGTGGCCCTGCGCCAGCATCGCCACCATGACGCGTTCAAGAAAACGGTCCTGTCCGACCACCACGCGCTTGACTTCATAGAGGATTTTTTCCATCAGCTGCGCGGTATCGTGGCCAGCTGGCAAACGGTGTTCGGGCTGAATCGATTCCATAAAAGTCCTTCAGAAGGGAGACATGCCGGCTGCGGAGGCGGCGTTTTCAATCGGCACGGCAAAACCAATACCGACAAAAGAGCGTTGCTGGTTGGGGTTGTAAATGGCGGTCACGATGCCAATCACCTCGCCTTCCATGGTGACCAGTGGTCCGCCCGAGTTGCCCGGATTGGCGGCGGCATCAAACTGGATGAGGTTGGTGATTTGCTGCTTGCCCTCGGGTGAGCGAAAAGTGCGCCCGAGTCCCGAAATGATCCCGCTGGAGGCGGAAGGGCCAATGCCAAAGGGAAAGCCCACGGCCATGACCTGATCGCCTGGCGCCAGATCGGCAGTGGAGCGCAGGGTGGCGGCAATCATGTCGTCTGGAATTGTGTGCGCCTGCAACACAGCCAGGTCGTTTTCAGGCTGCACGCCCGTGATGGATGCGCTGGATTCCAGGCCGTCCGAAAACGTGACCTTGATGGTTTCGGCGCCTTGCACCACATGCAGGTTGGTCAGGATGATGCCCTTGTCGGTAATGACCACACCGGTCCCCACACTTCGTTCTGAATTCTCGCTGCCATCCTTGCCCTTCGTGCTTTTGCCAAGCCCGACCACGCGCACTACCGAAGGAATGATGGTCTCGTAGGCCTTTACCGCAGGCGAAGGAAGGACGGTGGTTGCCAGGGTGTTAAGGACGGCTGCGTTGATGTCTTTCTGGGTCAGCTTGCGGGCTGCGGGCTGCAGCGAGAAAGAAAAACTGATGGCCAGCAACAAGGCCAGCAGTCCCACCACGGACCAGAGCAGGTAGATGTGATGGGCCGACAAATGCCGGATGAGTCGGGAAGAGAGTGAAGGAGAAGAGTCTGTGGCTGGCTGGGGCGTAGCGCCGGCCTCGGAAGCGCCCGGTGAATCATGACCAACGCGATCGTGGCTGGAGCTACTGTAAAGGGCAGGCCTTCGCATCTGTTCACCTGTGAGGGTAGTGTCAAAATCGACGGAACAAGAGGTGCACCGTATCACGATTCATGCTTTCCTGCACGTGCTTGGGGGTACCGTAGAGCGCCTTCTGTAACATTCAGTTGCCGCTGGTTTCAACTGGCCTCGCAGCCGGCAAGTCTGGGCAGCAGAGTGAGAGACAGCACGGTAAAGCGCAACTCGAAAAAGCACAGCGTGTCCGTGTTTTATAGCTGTGTCACTATTCTGCAATCAGGCTAAACACTTACTTCGTTCTTTTTGCATGACCTTCTGGATTGACACGCATTGCCATCTTGATGCCGCAGAGTTTTCCTCCGATGTGGCTGTCGTTCACGCGCGGGCAGCGGCTGGCGGCGTTGCGCATTGTGTTGTGCCTGCAGTGGCGGTGTCCAACTTTGACGCGGTTCGCCTGCTGGCGCATGAGTTTTCGTACAGCTATGCGCTGGGAATTCATCCGCTGTGCGTGCCGCAAGCCCACGATGCCGACCTGCAGGCGCTGGATGCAGAGCTTACCCTCAGAAATTCCGATCCGCGACTGGTGGCTGTCGGAGAAATCGGGCTTGATTATTTTGTGCCGGCGCTGCTGCAAAGCCCAATGCGCGAACGCCAGGAATATTTCTACCGCGAGCAGCTCAAACTGGCGCGCAAGCACGGCCTGCCGGTCATGCTGCATGTGCGGCGCTCGGCCGACAAGCTGCTCAAGCACCTTCGCGATCTCAGGCCCGAAGGCGGCTGGAGCGGCATTGGCCACGCTTTCAATGGCAGCGGGCAGCAGGCCATGGAATTCATCAAACTCGGTTTCAAGCTCGGCTTTGGTGGCACGGTCACTTTTGAGTCGGCCTTGCAGATCAGGCGTCTGGCCAGTCAGCTGCCGCTGGACATGCTGGTGATGGAGACCGACTCGCCGGACATTCCGCCGGACTGGATTTACAAAACGGCACAGCAACGGGCAGAGGGACAAACCCAGGGTCGCAATGAGCCCGGCGAGTTGCCTCGCATCGCTGGCGTGCTGGCGCAGCTTCGCGGCATTCCGCCCGAAGCGCTGGCGGCAGCCACCACGGCCAATGCGCTGCAGGCTTTTCCCAAACTCCAGGGCCTCGTGTCGTGCTGACCGGCTTGCCACCGCTGGTCTCCAGCCACACGCAACTGCTGATTCTGGGCAGCTTCCCCAGTGCGGCGTCTTTGGCGGCAGGGCAGTATTATGGACATCCGCAAAACCGGTTCTGGAAGATTTTGCAAGCTATTTGGCCCTCTTACGCAATGGCTACGGGCACAATTTGCTATAAAATACGTAGCGAATGGCTGTTATCGAAGCGCCTGGGCCTGTGGGATGTGTACGCGGCGTGCGAACGCGAAGGCAGTCTGGACAGCAATATCCGCAAGCCGGTAGTGAACGATTTCACAGAAATACAGCGACTTTGTCCCGAGCTGCAGGCGATTGCCCATAACGGCGGTGAGAGCTTTAAGCACGCACGGCATACCCGGCTGCTGGGCCTGCCGGTCTACAAGCTGCCTTCGACCAGCCCGGCCAATGCGTCCTGGTCGTTTGAACGCAAACTTGCCGCCTGGCGCGAGGTTTTTGAGAAACATGGATTGATCTAAACCAATGAGCCCGCTGCCTGTTCCCCCGACTGCCGACGCTGTCTTCAAGGCCTGGGCGCTTGAGCGTGCCGCTCAGCGCAAAGGCGGCCTGTCGCCCCGTTCACTCGCCTCCTACCATTCGCTCTGGACCGGCTGGACGGAGTATTTGCTCTCCCACAAGTCGCTCTTGTGGAACGAAGCCCGGTCGCCGGATGTGCGCGCTTATCTGGAAGACCTGAACCCGCGTGCGCAGGCGCGTGGCCTGCTGCATGTCAGCACCGTGACGCAGCGGCGCTACTACCGGGTGCTCAAGAAGATTTACGCCTTTGCCGTTGGGCAGGAATGGCTTGCCGACAATCCGGTCGATGCCGGCGCCTCGGTTTCTCCGACCGAGCAGATGGATTCGCTGGTTTTTCATGCCA
>JAYWDL010000513.1:0-3030 GCA_043779865.1 Polaromonas sp. | reverse complement strand
GCATTTGCCAAGCCACCCAGGGTACTATGGTGAGATGGTCTGGATTTTGATGATTCTGGAGCAGTGGCTGCAATGCCATGCGCCACGTTTCAGGATCGGCGGATAGTGCGTTGTTCCACGCCATGCCGCCTATAAAACCGCGTCTTTGCCCACCTGGCTTGGTTGCAAATCCTCACGATGCCGCTGGGCATCGCTGCGGTTTTCGCCTAACCAGAACGGCAAAGCCATCGGTTTTGTTAAGTGCCGCACAGCGTCGCGTACTGCACTAGCAACCGGCCACCGCATGCTGTTTACCACGGCGCCCTTTTTATTGCTGTTCCTGCCCATCACGCTGGCGGGATTTTTTGTCATTGGCCACCATTCGCGCACTGGCGCGGCGGCATGGCTATTCTTGGCATCGATGTTTTTTTATGCCTGGTGGATGCCGGTTTTCATGTGGCTGCTGCTCGCCTCAATCTGCGTCAATTTCTGCATCGGCCTGCGCATCTCCAGGATCGTCTCAGCCGGCAGCGCCATGCCCGGCCGGGCCGGCGCGCGGCGCTGGCTGACAGCGGGCTTGGTGGCGAATCTGGCGCTGCTGGCATACTTCAAGTATGCAAATTTCTTCGTCGGAAATATCAATCTGGCGCTCGGCACGCAGTGGCAGATCGGCCACGTGATACTGCCGATTGGTATCTCTTTCTACAGCTTTACCCAGATTGCCTTCCTGGTGGACACCTACCGGGCGAAGGCGCAGGAATACAAGCTCATCCACTACGGTTTGTTTGTCAGTTACTTCCCACACCTGATTGCCGGGCCGGTGCTGCACCATTCGCAAATGATGCCGCAGTTTGCCAACGCTGCGATTTGCCGTTTCTCTGGTGCCAATTTTTCCGCCGGGCTGGCCATATTTGCCATCGGCCTGCTGAAGAAGGTGGTGCTGGCCGACGGCATTGCACCGTTCGCAGACGCGGTGTTCAGGCCGGCTGATCTGGGCCAGTTTCCCGACTTTCAAGAGGCTTGGCTGGCGACGCTGGCTTACACCTTTCAACTCTATTTCGATTTCTCTGGCTATTCTGACATGGCGATCGGCCTGTCATGGATGTTCAATATTCGTTTGCCCTTCAACTTCGATTCACCCTACCGCGCCACCAACATCAGCGATTTTTGGCGGCGCTGGCATATGTCGCTGTCGAATTTTCTGCGCGACTATCTCTACATCGCATTGGGCGGCAACCGCCGAGGCGCCGTGCGGCGCTATGCCAACCTGGCCGCCACGATGTTGCTGGGCGGGCTGTGGCACGGCGCGAACTGGTCGTTTGTGGTCTGGGGTGGCTTGCATGGGCTGTATTTGATGGCTCACCATGCATTCCGGGCGGTCTGCGGCGCGGCGCTTTGTGCACGTCTTGACCGTAGCCGTCTGTTTGCGCTGGTCGGCTGGGGCTTGACGATGTTGGCCGCGATGCTGGCCTGGGTGTTTTTCAGGGCCGAAACGCTGGCCGGCGCCGGGCGCATGCTGAGCGCGATGGCAAGCCTGCACGGCGGCCAGACCGCTCATCCCTTGCTCTGGAACGTGGGCCTTCATGCATCCACGGGCGCAGTCTGGTGTCTGGTCCTGGCCGCTGTTGCCGTGTCGGCGCCCAACAGCAACCGGGTCGGCACGCAGTTGCAATGGTGGGCTCAAAGCGGGCGCTTTGCACGCGGTCTGATCGGCGGCATGGCCACAGCGGCGGTATCGCTGCTGCTGGTGATCAACACCACGCGCGACGCGGTTAGCGCTTTCATCTACTTCAATTTTTGAGATGAAAAAGACCATCGCTGGCGCACTGTTGGGCCTGCTGGCCGCAGTTTTGCTCGCGGAGTTGCTGTTTCGACTGCTGCCCGTCTCTGGTGCGACCAAAACCGACTACTACATTGACCCTCTCATTGCGACCTATGCGCCCAACCTTTTTTGGCGCTACTCAAGCGGTTGGGATCTCAGAAACCCGCAGCAGATGACGACCAACAACTATGGCTTTGTCAGCGATCACGCCTTCAGCCGCAACGCGTCTGCGGTGGCGTTGATTGGTGACAGTTTCGTCGAAGCTTCCAGCCTGGCGGCCCCGGACCGCATGGCTGCGCAACTTGAGCGTGCACTGGGTGGGCAGCGACCGGTGTACGCGATGGGCTCGGCCGGCACCGCCCTGCTCGACTATGCGGAGCGTGTCCGCTTCGCGCACGAAGTCTTTGGTATTCGAGACTTCGTGCTGGTGCTGGAGCGTGGCGACCTGCGCCAGTCGCTGTGCGGGTCAGGCAATGCCACCGGCCAATGCCTGAACCCGTTGACGCGGACCGTACACAGCCAATTGGCACCCAGTGCATCGGCGCTGCGCCGCCTACTGCGAGAGTCGGCCTTGATGCAGTACCTGGTGAGCCAACTGAAGGTGGTGCCGAGCACACTGCTGCGACAGGCATTCGTGCGCAATGCGCCCGATGCGCCTGCTGCCAAGCCCGAGCCTGCAAAGCCGACCGGCCAGGACGCCGGCAAGGGCATGGCCGACGTTGAAGCCGTCACGGCCGCGTTCTTCGAACGCATCAAATCCCATGTTGCGGGCCGACTGATCATCGTGCTCGATGCCGACCGCCTGGCGTTGATGCGCCACCAAGCCATCGATGACCCGGAGCGGCGCCACTTCATTGAACTGGCGCGCGCCGCCGGTGCCACCGTGGTCGACACCGAGCCGGTGTTCCGTGGCCACTTCGAGCACTCGGTTTTGTCACTCGATCTCGGCCCTCAAGATGGCCACTTCAACGCGATCGGGGTCCGTCTGGCGGTTACGGCGGCGGCACGTGAATTCACGCCATGATGGCGCCGGCCCGCCGGTGCCCCGCGCGATGAGCGGCGCCAACACCATGCCGCGGCCGTTCTCGGTCTACCTCGACCTGGTGCGGTTTACCGCCGCCTGTCTGGTTTACCTGTACCACTCCAACCAGCGCTGGCTGGTTGAGCCCATCCTGCCGGCCAGCCAATACGGCCACAGCGCGGTGATCGTGTTTTTTGTGTTGTCAGGC
>JAYWDL010000512.1:0-3030 GCA_043779865.1 Polaromonas sp. | reverse complement strand
GATGCCTTTGAACTCAAGGGGCTGATCACGGTCAAGGACATCACCAAGCAAACCAATTTCCCCAATGCCGCACGCGACGCTGCGGGCCGCCTGCGCGTGGGCGCTGCGGTCGGTGTCGGCGAAGGTACCGAGGAGCGAGTCGAAGCGCTGGTCAGGGCCGGCGTGGATGCCATCGTGGTCGATACGGCGCACGGCCACAGCCATGGCGTGATCGAGCGCGTGCGCTGGGTCAAGAAGAACTATCCGCATATCGACGTGATCGGCGGCAACATTGCCACTGGCGCGGCAGCGCTGGCGCTGGTGGAAGCCGGTGCCGACGCCGTAAAAGTCGGCATCGGCCCAGGCAGCATTTGCACCACCCGTATTGTGGCCGGCGTGGGCGTGCCGCAGATCATGGCCATCGACAGTGTGGCAACCGCTTTGCGCGGCACCGGCGTTCCGCTGATTGCCGACGGCGGTATTCGTTACAGTGGCGATATTGCCAAAGCCATCGCGGCCGGCGCCGGCACGGTGATGATGGGCGGCATGTTTGCTGGCACTGAAGAGGCGCCAGGCGAGGTCATTTTGTTCCAGGGCCGCAGCTACAAGAGCTACCGTGGCATGGGCAGCATCGGCGCCATGCAGCAGGGCAGTGCCGACCGTTATTTCCAGGAAGCCACCACCGGCAACCCGAACGCCGACAAGCTGGTGCCCGAGGGCATTGAAGGCCGCGTTCCCTATAAAGGCTCTATGGTTGCCATCATCTACCAGATGGCCGGCGGCCTGCGGGCCAGCATGGGCTACTGCGGTTGCGCGACCCTAGAAGACATGCGCAACCAGGCTGAATTTGTCGAGATCACGACGGCAGGCATCCGCGAAAGCCATGTGCATGACGTGCAGATCACCAAAGAAGCGCCGAACTACCGCGCCGATTAAGCCTTCCTGCGGACTCCTGGGCGTCTGGCAGCAGACGCCCTTTCTTTTTGACTGAACAATCGCCTAAGACGTCCTTCATGCAGCACCAAAAAATCCTCATTCTCGATTTCGGCTCCCAGGTCACGCAGCTGATTGCCCGCAGGGTACGTGAAGCCCATGTTTTCTGTGAAGTCCATCCCTGTGACGTGAGCGACGACTGGGTTCGCGATTACGCCAAGGACG
The DNA here is from genome assembly GCA_043779865.1 of Polaromonas sp. GTDB lineage: Bacteria > Pseudomonadota > Gammaproteobacteria > Burkholderiales > Burkholderiaceae_C > Polaromonas. The sequence goes on along the minus strand of JAYWDL010000512.1, from coordinate 1,893 downwards.
GCAACCTCAAAGGCGTGATTCTTTCAGGCAGCCACGCCAGCCTCTGGGAAGACGAAACCCTGCGTGTGCCGCAAGCCGTGTTTGAGCTGGGCATTCCGGTGCTGGGCATCTGCTTTGGCATGTATGCCATTGCTGAGGCTTTGGGCGGCAAGGTCGAGGGCGGCCACAAGCGCGAATTCGGCCACGCCGACGTCCGCGCACGCGGCCACACGAAACTGCTGGACGGCATTCAGGATTACGCCACGCCCGAAGGTCACGGCATGCTGCACGCCTGGATGAGCCACGGCGACAACGTGACCGAAATGCCGCCCGGCTTCAAGCTCATGGCCTCGACCGATTCCTGCCCGATTGCCGGCATGGCCGACGAAGAGCGCAACTACTATGCACTGCAGTTTCACCCCGAAGTAACCCATACGACGAAGGGCAAAGCGATTCTGGAGCGCTTTGTACTCGACATCTGCGGCACCCGCGCAGACTGGGTCATGGGCGACTACATCGTTGAAGCGGTCGAAAAAATTCGCCAGCAGGTGGGTGATGAGGAAGTCATTCTTGGTCTGTCGGGTGGCGTCGATTCGTCGGTCGCTGCCGCGCTGATTCACCGAGCCATTGGCGACCAGCTCACCTGCGTGTTTGTCGATCACGGCCTACTGCGCCTGAACGAAGGCGACATGGTGATGGAAATGTTCGTCGGCAAGCTGCATGCCAAGGTAATTCGTGTTGATGCCAGCGAGCAGTTTTTGGGCCACCTCGCTGGCGTGAGCGACCCTGAAGCCAAGCGAAAAATCATCGGCCGTGAGTTTGTCGAAGTCTTCAAGGCCGAGGCAGCGCGGCTCAAGGCTGGTCTTGATGGTGCTTACAAGGGCGCGAAATGGCTGGCGCAGGGTACGATTTACCCGGACGTCATCGAGTCGGGCGGCGCGAAAAGCAAAAAAGCCGTTTCCATCAAAAGCCATCACAACGTGGGTGGCTTGCCTGAGCAGCTGGGTCTGAAGCTGCTTGAACCCTTGCGTGAACTCTTCAAGGATGAAGTGCGTGAACTGGGCGTGGCACTGGGCTTGCCGCCCGACATGGTTTATCGCCATCCCTTTCCCGGCCCGGGGCTGGGCGTGCGGATTCTGGGTGAAGTCAAGAAAGAATATGCTGATCTTCTGCGCCGGGCCGACGCGATCTTCATCGAAGAGCTGCGTAACTTCAAGGATGCGGAAACAGGAAAAACCTGGTACGACCTGACCAGCCAGGCATTCACAGTGTTCTTGCCGGTGAAAAGCGTTGGCGTGATGGGCGATGGCCGCACCTACGAATACGTGGTGGCACTGCGCGCGGTGCAAACCAGTGATTTCATGACAGCTGACTGGGCCGAACTGCCTTACGCGCTGCTCAAAAGGGTGTCAGGCCGAATCATCAATGAAGTGCGCGGCATCAACCGGGTTACGTACGATGTGAGCAGCAAGCCGCCAGCGACGATTGAGTGGGAATGATTTTGGTCTTTTGGCAGCTTTCGCGGACTATCGGAAAATTTACCTAACTTATTGATTCATATAAGTTTATATCACGAAATCTATCGGCATCTATCGACGACAAGCGAAACTTTTTGTCGATAATCCTGACGGTAATGAAAACTAGGCAAATCATCCGCCCCTTTCACAGCTACACCATGAAGAAGGCGGTGCAGGAGCGCTTAATCCTTGACGTGCTCAAGACCTATGGGTTAACGAACCAACACTGAAGAGCAGTAACTTCAAAAAAGTGTTTGCATGTTGGAGTCGACCTAAATCCCAAGTTGGGGACGTGATGCGGAGGCTTCCAAAAGCCAGCTTCTCACGTTCATGAATGCAATCCGCTACATATTTAATAGCTGACTGCGACCGCTGTATATGGGCCAAGGACTGATTT
>JAYWDL010000511.1:0-8719 GCA_043779865.1 Polaromonas sp. | reverse complement strand
CGGTCAAGGACTTCAAAGCCCTGTTCGGCATGGCGCGCGGCATGAACGTCATCATTGTGTCCAACGAATCGAGGTTCAAGACACTGGCCGAGCTGATCACCGCGTCCAGGCAAAAGCCGCTGAGCGTGGGCACCTATTCCGCCGGATACCAAATCGCCGCGGAATGGCTCGCAGCCGAGGCCGGCGTCAAGTTCGTCAACATCCCGTACAAAGGCCAGGGGCTCGTCATGACCGATGTCATGGGCAACCAGCTGGACTTCGCTGTCGTTGACCTGGCGGGCTCCGTCGCCTTGCTGACCGGCGGCAAGGTGCGTGCGCTGGCGGTGTCTGGCGACACCCGCCATGCGAATTTTCCCGCCATTCCGTCAATCAAGGAATCCTTTCCCAACTACGTCCAGTACAGCTGGAATTCCTTCTATGTCCGTTCGCAGACGCCGGACGCCATCACGGCGAAATTGACCGAGGCGTTGAAGAAAGTGATGGCGACTGCCGAGGCCAAAGACCTGATGACCAAGTCCGGCATGGAATTCGTTCCGCTGTCGTCCGCGGAGATGCAGCGTTTCAATCGTGAGGAACTCGAGCGCTTTCAGCGCATTGCCAAGGCAGCGGGCATCCAGCCGGTGTCAAGCATGGCCGTTCCGTAGAGGCCGGTCGCCAGCGGCTGGATTGTGAGCGCCAGATCGAGCCGCTGGGCCCAGCGCCGACTTCCGCCATTTCCCTATTCCGCCATCCCGCCGTGCTTCAAGTCGTCAGTGTTCCCAGCTTCGCCAGTAGCTCGTCGTTGTCCTGACCTAGCGTGGGTGCCGCCGAAGCACTTGACCCGCCGTCGAACTTGCACGCAAATCCCAGGCCGGGCGTGCGTACCTGCCGCCCATCCTGGTCAAAGCGAAAATCGGGCAAGGTCACCTTGCCTGTGCCGTCGGCCTCGCGCAGGAATTCACCCAGCTTTCGTACCCTCGCAGCAGGCACACCGGCGGCGTTGAGGCGAGTCTCCATGTCAAATGCCGACTGTGAAGCGAACGCGGCGTTGAACCTGCTCCGCAAGTAGTCCATGTCGCGAGCCACCACAAAACCGCCGCTGGGCGAATTGAAGCGCTCAAGATCCAGCGCCTTGCCATCGCTGCATAAGTCTTCCACGTCCAGCACCGCAGCGAGCTTGCGAAACTGTGCCGGCGTGTTGGCCGCCGTGGCCAGCCAGCCGTCGGCGCAGCGATAGGTGTCAGCCGTCGGGCTGCCCGTGTAACCCCGGTTGCCGACGCGTTGCGGCTCGACACCGCTCGTAAGAAAAGTGCTGGCGCTGGGGTACATCAGCATCAATGACGCCTGCACCATCGAAGCGTCGATGTGCTGGCCTGTGCCATCGCGGTCGCGGCGGTGCAGGGCGCTGACGATGGACAGCGCACCCAGCATGCCCACCGCGACATCGATCACGGGAAAGCCGACCTTCACCGGCGGATCATCGGGGCTTTCGCCGGACATCATCATCATGCCCGTCAGGGCCTGCACCACATGGTCGTAGGCGCCGCGGCCCGACCATTCGCCCTGTTGGCCATAGCCCGAGATCGAGCAATAAATGACGTTGGGCTTGACCGTGCGGAGGGCGTCGTAGTGAAGGCCGTATTTGGCCACCACGCCCGGACGGAAATTTTCGATGAACACATCGGCCGTTTGCGCGAGTGCCCGAACCGCGTCCGCACCTTTTGGCGTGCGGATGTCTACGGCCAGCGAACGCTTGCCGGCGTTGAGCGCAACGAAGCCCGCCGGCGTATCGCCGTCCTCTGGCGACTTGGGCGAACGCATGATTTCGCCGCCTTGCGGCGATTCGACCTTGATCACCTCGGCGCCGAGCTGCGCCAGGTAGAACGAGGCCAGGGGACCCGCGATGACATGTGACATGTCGATGACGCGAACGCCTTCCAGTGGTTTGGACATTGGTTTTCCTTAATTGGCTTTGGCTCCGGTGAGCTTGACGATGTCGGCCCACTTGGAGTATTCGTTACGCACAAAACTGGCGAAGGCTTGCGGGCTGTCGCTGATCGCGGCCGTGCTGCCGCCGGCTTCAAAAGCGGCGCGCAACGCCGGGTCACGCAAGGCCTTGCTGACAGCGGCATGAAGCCTGGCGACCACATCGGGCGGCGTGCGGGCAGGTGCCCACATGCCAAACCAGGATTCCTGCACCGCCAGGTCATTGCGCAGCACCTCCTGCAGCGTGGGCACATCGGCAAGCTCCTTCAGGCGCGTGCTGCTCGTGACGGCAAGAGCGCGCAGTGTGCCGCCCTTGACCTGGGGCACCCCTGTCGCGGCGACCGGAAATGCGAAGTCGGTGTCGCCGCGCAGCAGCGACGCGGTGATCTCGACTGAACCCTTCAAGGGAATGTGGGTGGCCTGTAGCCCAGCCAGCGACACCAGGGTCGCACCTGCCAGATGGGCCGCGGTGCCGATGCCGCCGGAGCCGTAATTCATCTTGCCGGGACTGGCTTTGGCTGCGGCAATCAGGTCCTGGACCGTCTTGTAGGGACTGTCGGCGCGCACCACCATGACGGTCGGCGAAGCGGCGATGTTGCTGACTGGGGTGAAATCCCCCAGCGGGTCGAACTTGAGCTCGGGCGACATGATTTTCTGGATCAGGTGCGTGTTTGAACCCATTAACAGCGTGTACCCGTCAGCCGGTGCCTGCGCCACGAATTGCGCGGCAAGCACGCCTCCCGCGCCCACCTTGTTCTCGATGACGATGGCCTGGCCCAAGGCTTCGCCCAGCTTGGGGCCGATCATCCGGGCTTGCACATCAGGCCCACCGCCTGCAGCGTACGGAATGATGAAGCGAATGGGCTTGGTCGGGAAGGCGTCGGCCGCCCAGGCGCCGGGAATCAAGACCCCTGTGGCGCCCAGGGCCGCGGCAGAGAAGGCGGTGCGGCAGAAACTGCGTCGGTTCATGTGGGTCTCCTTTGGATTGGTGCAAGACGAAATATAAAACTGGCAAGGCATACCGGGAAGTGATATGTTTTCAGTGATTGCAAACCTCTGGTTATCACCCATGAAGACGGAATCCACTTATCTGGCAGCGCGCCTGCGCTTTCGCCACCTGCAACTGATCATTGAACTCAAGCGTAGCGGCAGCCTGCGCGCGGCGGCGCAAAAGCTCAACCTGACGCAGCCCGCACTCAGTAAGGCTCTGGCCGAAATTGAAAGCGCTTTTGGATTCCCGCTTTTTACCCGCAACGCCCGGGGTCTGATTCCGACTGCGCAGGGCGAAGTCGCGGTGCGCGGCAGCACGCTGCTGCTACAGGAGCTTGAGCATGTGCACAGCGAGGCGGCTGCCGGTGGCAGCGCTCAGATGCAGGTTCGCATTGGCGCGCCGCCTTTCGTGGCGCAAGGCTTTCTGCCCGACGTATTAGCCCGGCTCAGTCGGCGCGACCCGCTCGTGCGGGTTCAGTTGCTGGAAGAGCGTGTGCCCATGCTGATGGACATGCTGGCCCAAGGGATGGTTGACGCTCTCGTCACCAGTTATCCGCTGGAGCGGCCGCAGCAGGAAGGCATCCGGTTTGAGTATGAAAAGCTGTTTGACACCGAATTCGCCGTTATCGCACCGCCTGGGCATCCTTTGGCCAACGGCCGGGTTGTCAGCTGGCGGCGGCTTGCCGAAGAGCCCTGGGTGATGCCCGCCAAAGTGTCCATGGTGCGCCGCGTCATCGAAGAAAGCTTCATGCGCGAAGGCGTTATGCCGCCGGCACCTTTGATCGAGTCGACCAGTCCGGTCACCAACCTTCGTCTGGTTGCGGCTGGGGTTGGGCTCAGCGCCACGCCAGCCGACCTGGCGCGCCACGCGCAAGCCAGCGGGCAGGTCAAGCTGCTGCGGGTCGCGCCAAAAATGCAGCCGGGACCGGTCGCGCTGATCTACCGGGCAGGGGTTGCCAATGCCCGGGTTGACATGCTGCGCGAAATCCTGAAGCTGAAGTAAGGTAAGGTAAGGCAAGGCAAGGTAAGGCGAGCCGAGGCGCGCGGGAGTCCACAACTCCGCTATTGAAAATATAGCTGCTTGCGCCCGCGCCATAATGGCTACAGGCCGATTTGTCTTAAAAACCCAGTTCGTTGCGCCCTTTAAGCCGCAGCCTGTCGCGACCGCAAGGCGCTGCGCCCGATCTGCATGGGCAAGCGCCGGTATCGCAGCCTGTCGGTGGCGGCCGCAGCCATGTAAGAACGGCTGATCGAGACCGGGAAAGGAGGCTTGCGTCGCCTTTACGCCGCCTTTTTAACCAGAGCCAAGTGAATTTCCAGCGACTCAAACGGCACGAACACGGCGTCTTCCGGCGTGCGCTGCACCAGGCCATGCTCTTCCAATTTGCCAATGTCGGTATGCACGTTGGAGTAGTTGCGCTCCACGGCCTTGGCCAGCGCATAGACGGAACACGGGCCGTATTGGCGCAAGGCTTCGAGCAGATCGATGCGCGCAGGCGTCAGCTCTGAGAACAGCGCGCGGGCCGATTCAAAACTCAGGCGGTAGTCAGCCCTGTAGGCGGGATTTGACTCTGCCGCCTTCAACTGGGTCGCCGCCACGTTGAATACCGAGCCGCGCGGGGCAATTTCAATAATGGCTTTCATGGTGATCACCTCCAGGTTTCAACATCACGCCGGAAATCGGCCAGCAGTTGCGTCAGTGATTCGAATCGATACGCCTCTTCCGTTTCGCCGGCATGCCGGTGGTCACCCTTGCCGCGCTCATTGTCGTAGCGCACTCGACACGCACCGTTGGCTCCAAAGTACAGCCGGTACTTGAACAAATGCGTGCATGGATGAATCGGTTCGGGAACACGCCAGACCACGATTTCAACGGTGGAGCCGTCGTCACGGACCTCTTCGGCTCTGGCAATCAGCTGTGCATCCATTTATATTGCATATTAGCAATATATTGTTTTATTGCAATGCAGGACTGACCAGTATGCCCAGTCATTTGCGGCGCGGGCAGTCAACTTCTGCAACGGACGGGATGGGTGTGGCAACTGGTTCAGAACCCCGGAACCACTGGTAGAGGCGCCGACCATGGTGTTCTGCTGACTATAAAAATGATAGCTGCTTGCGCTCATTCTGATTGGGCGGCTTCAAGTCCAGGTACAACCGTGTCCCTTCGGCGTTGACGGCACGGCCCCCACTGATCCATGACGGCGAGGGCATGCGCCACCAGGTTTTATCGAGCGCTCATTTCCAGGCAAACGCCGGCTGCTCGAAATGCGCCACGCGGGTCGGCCGGCCCTCGATGCAGACTTCCCGAAACTGGTACAGGATGGCCGCGGTCGGCGCCGCGATCCAGTGCTCGCCGACGGGCATGCGCAGCACTGGATGCTCGCCGTGCCCTTCATGCTCCAGCATGGGCGCGTCGGCGCGCAGGAACTCGGCGACGGGGATGCGGTGAATGCTTTGCACCTCGGCCGGATTGGGCCTGATGTACCGCGCCGCGCCAGCCCAGACGACGACGGGGGTGATCACGAAACCCGAGCGCGTAACGAAATCATCAAGCCGGCCCAGCACGGCGTCGGCACCAAGTTCAAGATGCACCTCCTCGGCCAACTCGCGCAGGGCGGCGTGCTCCGCCGTTTCGCCGGCATCAACGCGTCCCCCTGGCAATGCCCACTGCCCCGCATGCTTGCGCAGGTGGGCGGAGCGCCGCGTCAGCAGCAGCGCCGCTTGCGTGCTCCACGCCACATGCTGCGGGAAACCCAACAGCCCGGCGCCATGGCCTTCCTCGGTAATGACCACGGCCACCGCCGCCGCATGGTGCTGATCGTGCCCGGCCGCCTGGACGCTGAAGGCGAGCAGCTTTTCCTGAATGGCCGTTCTGAGGGTTTGGTCTCGCTGTATGACGAAGGCCGTTCCAGTCACCACTCGTGTCACCACTGGTTGCGCAGCTCGCGCAGCCTGGTGAACACGGTTTTGGCATCGGGCTGGTCCGGCAGGTCCGGAAAGCTTTCGCGCAGTTTTGCGATCACGCTGGGGCTGCTCAGGCGCATGAAGGTGTTGATCAGTTTTTCTTCCGCGAGCGTGGTGACGGCCGATTTCGCGGGGTCGTGGTCGGCCACGGTGGGCAGCAGGGCTTTCGCGGCGGCGTTGTCAGGTTCTCGCGCCAGGGTGAACCTGAGATTGTTCTCGATGTAGTCGTGACCGGGATAGACCAGGGTGTTATCCGGCAGCCTGGCCAGCTGGTCCGCAAAGGTCGCATACATCTCGTTGATGTCGCCGCCGTTGTGTACGTTGCCGGCACCCGCATTGAACAGCGTGTCGCCCGAAAACAGCGCGGGCTGCTCGGTATGCGAGCGCAGGCAGATGTGGCACAGGGTGTGGCCGGGCGTGTCCATGCATTCCAGCTCGACGGCCCGGCCGACCTTGATTACATCGCCGGCCTTCACGCCGCGGTCCATGCCGGCGATTTTGCCGGCGGCCTTGTGGTGGGCGATGACCTTGGCACCAGTGGCTGCTACCACCGCTTCATTGCCGCCCGTGTGGTCGTGATGCTCGTGGGTGTTGAGAATCTGGGTGATGTCCCAGCCCCTGGCCTTGGCGGTGGCCAGGCACTTTTCATGGTCCAGCGGGTCAATGGCCAGTGCCTCGCCGGTCTCCGGGCAGGCAATCAGGTAGTTGAAGTTGCGGTAGGCGTTACCGGTCCAGATGCGTTCGACGATCATTGGGGGCTCCAAGGCTTGCTGCAGGTAAGGACCATTGTAGGAGTCCCGCGCGCAGGATGTTGCGGCGGCGGCCTGGCAATTCACCAGATGCTGCTATTGGGTTGAACTGAGGCGCCAGCAATATTTCGTAACTTCTCAGGCCTTATGTCGTCAAGACCGGATGGCTCCCGTTTTGCCCCGTCCCGCCTTTGGGGCTTTGTACTTGCGGTAAAGGTTGATAATCATCTTTGCACGCTTTCGGGCGACCAAGTTCCGCGAAGAAAAAGGCTTCCAGCAATGATGAACACTCTCCTTTTGGATTGGAATGCGGCATGACCGACCCTCGCCAGCAAATAGAAGCCTTGAATCGCGTCAAGCGCATTGCGGTCGGGCATGAGTTGCGCATGACTGAGCTGGAGCAGGAGGTCAATGAGTTGTGTCAGCGGCACGGCGAGGCCCTGCGGTATGCGCGTAAATTTGAGCCTGACTTAAAATCGGGAACGGCTGAGCCTCCCCCCGTGGCTTCGCGCGACGGCCTGGTGCCACTGGACGCGGTCCTGTTTACCGAGGAATTAACTCGGCGTTCGTCCCGCTCGCCCGATTACGAGACTGAAAGCCGTGCGCTCGCGATGCTGGTTGAGGCGCTGGCTGACTCGCCGCGCACCATTCTTCAGACACTGGCCGACACCATTCTGGAGGTCTTCCAGGTCGGATCGGCAGGCATCAGTCTGCTGACAAGAGATGAAAAGAGCTTCGTCTGGCCTGCCATTGCCGGCGCCTGGCAGGCGTATATCGGCGGCGGCACGCCGCGCGATTTCGGCCCCTGCGGTGACGTGCTCGACCACAACACCCCGCTGTTGTTCAAGCACGTCGAACGGCGCTACGCCTATTTTTTGCCTATGACGGCTCTGGCCGAAGAATGCCTGCTGATTCCTTTTTACGTGAAAGGCAAAGCAGTCGGAACGATCTGGGCGATTGCCCACGACGATCGCCGCAAGTTCGATGCCGAGGATCTGCGGCAGCTTGAAACCCTGGGCCGGTTTGCATCGGCGGCGTATCAGGCGGCTGAGTCTCTGGATGCTGCGCTCGGCCTGATGGAAGACGCGCTGCAATCCCGCCAGGCGATGGAACAGCTCAACGCGCAATTGCGCGAAAGCGAAGAACGCTATCGCACGCTTTTCGACTCATTGGACGAAGGCTTTTGCGTCATTGAGAAGGTCGAAGGCGAAGCGGGCGAGCCGCTGGATTTTCGCTTCGTCGAAGCCAACCCGGCTTTCGCGGCGCAATCTGGCGTGACCGACGTCGGTGCCGTGATCGGAAAAACCATACGGCAATTGTTTCCGCGCGAACCTGAGGAATGGTTTCTCACCTTTGACGCCGTTTGCAAAACCGGCGAGCCGATCAGGTTTGAACGTGAATTCGTTACCCAGGGTCGAATGCTGGAACTCTACGCCTTTCGGGTCGCAGACAAAACGCATGGTTGCGTGGCGATTACCTTCCAGGACGTCACCGGGCGCAAGCGGGCGGAGCAGCTGTTGCGCCAGAATCACGACACCTTCTTCAACCTGATCCAGAACGCGCCCTTCGGCCTGTATGTCGTGGATGCGCAGTTTCGTCTGCGCCAAGTCAGCACCGCCGCGCAGAAAGTGTTCAGCAATATCGACCCGCTGATAGGCCGCGACTTTGAAGAAGTCCTGCGGCTGGTCTGGACCGATCCCTTTGTTTCCGACGCGCTGGCGCGCTTTCGCCACACGCTGCAAACCGGCGAGCCCTATGCCGCGCCGAATACCACCCAACAGCGCCAGAACATCCCCGACGTCGAGTCCTACGACTGGAAAATTGAGCGCATCCTGCTTCCCGACGGGCAGTTCGGTGTGGTCTGCTATTTTTACGACATCACCGAACGCATTCAGGCAGGGGAAGCCCTGCGCCAGCGCACCGCCCAGTTCGAGACCCTCCTCAATGAAGCGCCCCTCGGCGTTTACCTGATTGATGCCGACTTCCGCATTTGCCAGGCGAGCCCCATTGCGCACCAAACCTTCGGAAATAGGTCTGACCTGATTGGC
>JAYWDL010000510.1:0-8726 GCA_043779865.1 Polaromonas sp. | reverse complement strand
TCGTTAGTCGGAACCACTCACCACACCTACTTGGCAGCTTCAATACACACACCACAGCCGCCCGTTCTTCGATGCAAGCTCAACCGAGCACAACTCCGGCTGCCGTTTCTGGGGGATTGCACCGATGCACTTCGCGCTTGGACGAGACCCTGCTGATTCAATACCCATAGTCCGCCACCGCCTGAATGGCGGTTCAGTCCAACGGGATCTTTAGCCTGGCGGCTGCGGAACGGGCGTCGCGGGGTTGATCAGCGTCTGCGCGCCGCAGCCGCCAGGCTAAAGACTCTCTGCACTAGCCGCCAGGCTAATGACTCTCTGCACTATGGAGAGCTTTGCATAGCAGTCTGAAGCAGACCTTCGGTTGAGGAGGCTCATGGTTTATTCAGGCCTTTGTCGCCTGACCCTCGCGCTTGGGGTGGGCGAGCCAGAAATAACTCGTGCCGGATCAATAATTTGGGAAAAGCGCTGCGTTCGCAATGCAGAGCTTGTGAGTTCGATTTTCATCCGCTCGACCAGGCATTTTTTCTACTTTCATTGCTTCCAGCAGGCCATGGTCCGCTGCAGGCAAAATGAGGCATGAACTCTCTTCAAGGCATTCGCGTTCTCGATTTGTCCCGCGTCCTCGCGGGCCCGTGGTGTACCCAGACGCTGGCCGACCTGGGCGCCGATGTCATCAAGATCGAGCGGCCAGGCAGCGGCGACGATACCCGCAGTTGGGGTCCGCCGTTCTTGAAAGACGACCAGGGCAAGGAAACGCATGAGGCCGCCTACTACCTGGGCGCCAACCGCAACAAGCGGTCTGTAACCTGCGACATTTCCCAGCCGGCCGGCCAGGCATTGATGCGCGAACTGGTCACGCACTGCGATGTGTTTGTCGAGAACTTCAAGGTCGGCGACATGGCGCGTTATGGCCTGGACTATGCATCGCTCAAAGCCCAGAATCCGCGGCTGGTGTATTGCTCGGTCACCGGTTTTGGCCAGAACGGCCCGTATGCAGAGCGCGCCGGATACGACTATGCAATTCAGGGCATGGGCGGCCTGATGAGCGTGACCGGCGAGCGTGACGACCTGGGCGGCGGCCCGCAAAAAGTCGGCGTTGCCGTTGCCGACTTGATGACCGGCATGTACGCCACCGTCGGCATTCTTGCGGGCCTGCGCCATGCCGAAAAAACCGGCGAAGGCCAGCAGGTGGACATGGCATTGCTCGACACGCAGGTGGCCATGCTGGCCAACCTCGGAGCCAACTATTTAGTCAGCGGCAAGGTGCCGCAGCGTGTCGGCAATGCGCACCAGAACATCGTGCCCTACCAGGTGTTTGAAGTAGCGTCCGCCGCCGATGGCAGCAAAGATCACCTGATTCTGGCCGTCGGGAACGACTCGCAATACGTGAAATTCTGCAAGGTCGCCAACATTCCCGAGCTGGGTGTGAACCCGCTGTTTGCCAAAAACCGCGACCGTGTGCTCAACCGCAGCCAACTGGTGCCGATTCTTGAAGTCGTGATGAAACTGCGCAGCAAGGCCGACTGGCTCGCCGCGCTGGAAGCCGCCAAGGTGCCGTGTGGCGCCATCAACAACCTGGCCGAGGTGTTTGCAGACCCGCAAATCGAAGCACGCGACATGGTCACGCACTGGCGGCACCCGTTTAAAAACGACTTGCCGCTGGTGGCCAGCCCGATCAGGCTCAGTGCCACGCCGGTAAGGACGCCCGGCAATGGTGGATTGCCGCCGCCGCTGCTGGGCCAGCATACCGGGGAAGTGTTGCGCAGCGTGCTGAACTACTCCGACGAACAACTCTCCGAATTGAAAAATAGCGAGGTGATCTGATGGCGAATTTTGTGTTGGTGCATGGCGCGTGGCACGGCGGCTGGTGCTGGCAGCGCGTGACGGCAATGCTGCAAAAAGACGGGCACCGTGTGCATGCGGTCACACTGACCGGGCTGGGCGAGCGGGCCAACCTGCTGGCACCTGGCATCACCCTCGATACCCATATCAACGACGTCATGAATCTCATTGAGTCAGAAGAACTGAGCGATGTGGTGCTGGCCGTCCATTCTTACGCTGGAATGATTGGCACCGCAGTCGCTGATCGCGCGGGTCAACGCCTCAAGCATCTGGTCTATGTCGATGCAGTGGTGCCCAAACCCGGTGAAAGCTGGAGTAGCACGCAATCGAGCAGCACACAGCAGCAACGCCTGGCGGCGGCGCAGGCGTCAACCCATTTCAGCTTTCCGCCGCCAGACCCCGAAATCTTTGGCCTGCATGATGCTGACCATGCCTGGGTCAAGCGCCGCCAGACGCCGCATCCGGGCAATACCTACCAGTCGCCGCTGGACTTTGATGTGCAACGCGTGGCCGCCGTGCCGCGCACGTATATCAACTGCACGCAACCCGCGCTGGCCACCCTGGCGACCAGCCGCCTGCGCGTGCTGGATCCGGAATTTTGGAAAGGTGCGTGGCTACCTAATTCCCGCGTGGTGGAAATCAGGACTGGCCACGACCCGATGATCAGTGAACCTGCTGCGCTGGCACGCATTCTTTCGGATTGCGCCGGTTAAGTCATCAAGGGGAAATACCCATCCTGAACCGTGCTTTCCGGCAATAGGCAAATTCATACTATAGCGCCCGTAACAACGGCGTAGTTAGCTATTAATTCAGTAGCAAATCCCGCAACCAGATGCTCAGTCGTTCTGCTCCATCGCCTTGCGGTGGCGCTCCACGAACTCCTGATAGGTATCGATGCCGCGCAGCTGCAAAATTGCATTTCGCACTGCGGCTTCGACCAGCACGGCAATATTGCGGCCCGCTTCCACCTGAATGATGACCTTGCGCACTGCAACACCCAGTACGTCCTGGGTAAGCGGTTCGTAGGGAATACGTTCATAGTCGCGTTCCAGCGTTTCACGGCGCACCAGATGAACGATCATCTTGAGCCGCATCTTGCGGCGCACTGCCGTCTCGCCAAAAATGGCCTTGATGTCGAGCAGGCCAATGCCGCGCACTTCCAGCAGGTTTTGCAGGAGGTCCGGACAACGCCCTTCAATGCCGGTCTGGTTGATGCGATACAGGTCAACTGCATCATCGGCCACCAGGCCGTGCCCGCGCGAAATCAACTCCAGCCCCAACTCGCTTTTACCGAGACCCGACTCGCCGGTAATCATGACGCCCATGCCCAGAATGTCCATAAATACACCGTGCATGGAAGTGCGCTCGGCAAAATGCCTGGACAGGTAAGCACGCAGCACATCAATCACAAAGGCGGCCGACTCCGGCGTGGCAAACATGGGCAGTTGGGCCCGCTCACACAGCGACAGAAGGGTATCGGATGCCGTCTGGCCATCAGCCACGATCAGCGCTGGCGGCTCCAACGTAACAATGCGCGAAATGCGCCGGACGCAATCGTCTGGGCTGCCATGGGCGAGGTAGGCAATCTCCCGTTCGCCCAGAATCTGCACCCGGTAAGGATGAACGTAATTAAGATACCCGACCAGATCCGCGCCTGAGCGGGCTGCGCGGACAGCTACTTCATCAAAACGCCGTTCAGACGCACCCAGACCTGCGACCCATTGCCATTTCAGCGAGACACGGTGGTCTTCAAATAAAGCGTCAACGCTGACAACGGTGGGCTTCATGCCGGCCTGTGGTGATGAAAGACCGGAACGTCTAGGAATTGACTTCGTGGGCTGAACGCCAGGAAGCTATCAACTGATGGAGCGCTGCTGCATCAGTGCTGGTTTTCAGTTGCTCGCGCAAGTCGCCGTCACTGAGCAGTTCGGCAATTTCCGAAAGGATTTCCAGGTGTTTTTGTGTAGCCGCTTCGGGCACCAGCAGAAAAACCAGCAGATTTACCGCCTGCTCATCCGGCGCATCGAAACCGATGGGTGCCTGCAACTGGAAAATGGCCGCCATCGGCGTTTTCAGGCCCTTGATGCGGCCATGCGGAATGGCAACGCCATGGCCCAGCCCGGTCGAGCCAAGGCGCTCGCGCGCAAACAGGCTGTCAGTGATAAGCGCGCGGTTCAGGCCATGCAGATTTTCAAACAACAGCCCCGCTTCTTCAAACGCGCGCTTTTTGCTTGTCGCTTCGACGCTGACCTGGACTTGGGAGGGGGGCAAAATTTGCGAAAGACGGTTCATAACGATCTTTAAGTCGCCGAATTATGCACTTTGTAGCGGGTTGAATTAAGAAAGGGCCAGAAAAAAGCCGCTTGCCAGTGCAAACGGCTTCCATGTTCAGTTAAATGAACGCCCAGTCAAAAACGTGGAAAGCCGATTTTTTCGAAATGCCCTGAAAAAGTTTGGCCTTTTCATGAACAGCGCACTGTGCAAAGCAAATCAGCGTGCAATTCCATTCCTAGGCTTCTTCCCGCTTGACACTCACATGACCATGATCCTGTACCCGGGTCTTGTAACGACCGACCTGCCGGTCCAGTTTGTCGGTCAAGTCATCGACGGCGGCATACAGATCGGCATGAGAACTTTCAGCAAATAAATCGCGACCCTTGACGTGCATGGTGCATTCGGCACGCTGACGTTTTTCCTTTTCCTTCATGTTGTCCACTGTTAGCAGAACCCTCACATCCACGACCTGGTCAAAATGCCGGGTAATGCGATCCAGCTTGTCCGTTACATAGCCACGCAACGCCGGGGTAACTTCAAGGTGGTGACCGCTAATCGTCAAATTCATAAAGAGACTCCTTTTCCAAAAACTGGAACTGGTTGAAAACACCGCCCCAGCCCTTCAAGGCGAGGCGGCAGACGGGACACTCTCTTGTCTTTACTATGCCCTCGATACTTTGCAATTGCAAGCTTGCAGCCGTAACAAATTAGTTTTCACTTCAGAATACACCCCTGAATTTTTAATGGAAAACCTTGAACCTGGCGAACACATGCGTTTCGGCATTCAACGCCATTCAAGGCAACAGGGTTCAATGGCTTTTTTCTACCTTGACACCAGCTGCCTGACGGTAGATGAATCCAGATGGCAATGCCATAATCGCGACTTAATTTATTACGGAGAAATCTTTGGAAAGCAGCCCCAGTTGCTCGCTTTCAACACCGCAGACTGACACCGAATAAGGTCAAGAGGGGGTTGAAAGCGATGTCACCATCCACACAACCCGTTCTTGCGTCAAGGCTTATGCCCTGCCTTGCGCAGGACGCTAGAAATCGACCCGGACGTCCGTCATGCTTAATATCTTTACCCTTGCCAATGGGCGCCTCTTTCAGGAAGAAATCGAATCCCTTGAAGAGCTCTCCAGATTTCAGCCCATCTGGGTGGACCTGGAGTCACCCACCGTCGAAGAGAAACGCTGGATCAAGCAGTATTACGGCCTGTCCATCCCCGAAGACGCGATGGACGAGGACATCGAAGAATCCGCCCGCTTTTACGAAGAAGACAACGGCGAGCTGCACATCCGCAGCGATTTTCTGATCGCCGACATTGACGAGCCGCGCACGGTGCGCGTCGCGTTCATCCTGAACCTGGTGAATGACGAGCTGCGCAGCAAGGGCGTGCTGTTTTCGATCCACGATGAAGACGTGCCGGTGTTCCGCCTGCTGCGCATGCGGGCCCGCCGTGCGCCCGGGCTGATTGAAGACGCCAAGGAGGTGCTGCTCAAGCTGTTTGATGCCGACGCCGAATATTCGGCCGACACGCTGGAAGGCATTTACGACCAGCTTGAAAAAGTGAGCGTGAAAGTGCTGTCGGGCGACGTGACTGACGCCATTGCCGGCGAGGTGCTGGGCGCCATTGCGCGCCATGAGGACATGAACGGCCGCATCCGACGCAACGTGATGGACACGCGCCGCGCCGTCAGCTTCATGATGCGCAGCAAGATGCTCAACGCCGAGCAGTTTGAAGAGGCGCGGCAGATTCTGCGCGACATTGACTCGCTGGATTCACACACCGCGTTCCTGTTTGACAAGATCAACTTCTTGATGGACGCCACGGTCGGTTTCATCAACATCAACCAGAACAAGATCATCAAGATTTTCTCGGTCGCCAGCGTGGCGCTGCTGCCGCCGACGCTGATTGCCAGTGTGTACGGCATGAACTTCAAGGGCTATTTCCCCGAGCTGGAATGGGCCTACGGCTACCCTTATGCGCTGGGGCTGATGATTGCCAGCGCTGTGGTGCCGATGTGGTACTTCCGCCGGCGCGGCTGGCTAAAGTAGATAACGAATTGGCCGCTATCCATTGTCCTATATGCATAATACGCTATATATTACATAGCTACTTCCGGGCTGTGAGTTTCATGAACCCGTCGATGATCGCGACCGAGTAGCGGCTTGCCACCTCGGTCACGAACTTCTGAAAATCCAGGTGCGCTGCATCATCAGCCCGGTCTGAGATGATGCGCACGACGGCCAAGGGCACCTTGTAGTCGAAGCACACCTGGGCTACCGCCGCGCCTTCCATCTCGACGGCGAGCGGCTGAAACCCTGCGCCATGCAGGGCCGCCTGAACGGCGAGCGACTCTGCCGCGCCGCAGACAAACCGGTCGCCACTGGCGATCAGCCCCTGGTGGATGTGGACCGTTTCATTCGACAAAATACCATCAAATCGACCTCTAGCCCTAGTCCTCAATGAATTTATTGCTTCTATAATAATAGCAACAAGCGCTTTGTCGCAGTCAAACACGCTGCGCCCGTACAGCGGCACCTGGTAGCGCGGGAACAACGGTGACGCATCCAGGTCATGCTGCACAAAGCTGCTTGCAATCACCACGTCGCCCACATTCACGCCCGCGCCAATGCCACCGGCCACACCGGTGAAAACGATGCGCCCCACGCCGAAATGCTCAATCAGAGTGGTGGCCGTGGTGGCGGCCGCCACCTTGCCGACGCGGGACAGCGCCAGCACCACCGGCTGGCCATGAAGCTGGCCACACCAGAAGTCGCGCCCCGCGCGGGTGACGCACCGGGGGCTTTGCAGCCGCTCAAGCAGGCCTTGCTGTTCCTCTTTCAGGGCGCTCAGGATGGCGGTTGGGGTCATCGGTCAATGATACGGCCCTGCAAAAACTGCTGGCGCAGACAGTACCTGATCTGCTGCGCAGGTCACGAAATAATCACGTAAAAAAGCGGCCCACAGACCACGTTTTGCAATCCAGCAGCAATGTCAATCATTTGTCCCGCAGCTCATGCCGCAGGATCTTGCCCACCGGTGTTTTTGGCAGCTCGGTGGGAAAGACGTTGAAGCCGCTGACCAGAATCATGTCTTTCTTGCGGTCCACTATTTGCGGGGAAGCAGCACGGCCCCCTTGGACACGCCGGTGGTGCCGCTGATGTACTGCAGCACGGCAATGTCGTCAGCGCCAATCCCCGGCTTTTTTGAACGCGCCGCTGCTGCCCTTGGCTAACGCAGAATTGAAGCGCACGGCACCGGGCAAATTGAAGGCGGGCACCCATTTTTTCTGGTTGCGCACCACGTAGTTCACCAGCCCGGCCCGCAAGATGACGGCGACCACCACCGGGTACTGCGGCACGTTGGGCATCATCGCCGCCCCACGGTCGCCCTTGGCCAGCGCCAGGCCCTGCAAGTACACGGCGAAGGCCTGGCTCAGGCTATCTGTTTGCGCAAATGTCACGTCCTTGCCCATGAAGTGGTAGGCGGTGCGTGCGGCGTATTTCTTGAAGCTCTCTTCCATCAGCGCCACCAGTGAGGTGAATTGCGCGACATCAATGTCAGCCGGAACGCCCTTCGGGCAGCTTGTGAGCCAGATGCGCTCGGCACGGTGCGGGTCTCCAAATTTCAACGCAGCGGCAGGCATTGTCACCGCCGGTTACAACCGCTCAATCTGTGTTTTCACCAGTCAATTCAGGCGCGCCTTCTGTAAAACCAAAGTCCTTTCCAACGCCCTATTCAATCGCCTTGCCCATGTCTTCCACCACCTTCTTGGCATCGCCAAAGACCATCATCGTCTTGTCCATGTAAAACAATTCATTGTCCAGCCCGGCATAGTGCGCGGCAGATTCTGCGCGATACAGATTCGCTGGACAGCCCCACCGCATTCCTGTTCGACAAGAGTAACTTCCTGATGGATGCGACGGTGGGTTTCATCAACATCAACCAGAACAAGATCATCAAAATCTTCTCGGTCGCCAGCGTCGCGCTGCTGCCGCCGACGCTGATCGCCAGCGTCTACGGCATGAACCTGAAGTTTCCCGAGCTGGAGTTTCTGGGCGGCTGGAGCTACCCCTACACCGTGACACTGATGGCGGCCAGCGCGGTGGTGCCAATGTGGTATTTCAGGAAACGCGGCTGGCTGAAATAGAGCCGCCTGGCTGCCCGGCGCGGTGTGCGATTCACTATACATATGATAGCTGCTTACGCACGTAATCATTGGGCTATAGGCCGATTTTATGCTTGAATCGAACAAAACGAAAGCTGATTTGCCCATTGAAACTTCTTCGCCGTCAGCAAAGGCGCCGCAGCCGCTGACCGGCTTGCGCGTCGTCGAATTCACCCACATGGTGATGGGCCCGACCTGCGGCATGGTGCTGGCCGACATGGGCGCCGAAGTCATCAAGGTCGAGCCGATAGCCGGCGACCGCACGCGGCATTTGCTGGGCGCCGGTGCGGGTTTTTTCCCGATGTTCAACCGCAACAAGAAAAGCATCGCGATTGACTTGCACACGCCCGATGGCGCAGCGGTGGCGCGCAAGCTCGCCGCCAGTGCCGACGTGGTGCTGGAAAACTTCAAGCCCGGCACCATGAAAAAATACGG
>JAYWDL010000509.1:0-3036 GCA_043779865.1 Polaromonas sp. | reverse complement strand
GGTCGTCAGGAAGCAGATCCGCATAGGCAGCTTGCCAGGTCGCGACGTGGATTTCGGCAATGGCTTTGACATCGCGGGAGGTGGCAGGGCGAACGGAATAACTGGACATGAAAATATCGCTTGTGTACGAGGAGAAATTGAAGGGGATAAAGAAGAACAGTAGACAGAGCTGGCGGAAGGACTCAGGCAATCAGGCAGAAGACGGGTCCGCTGGTCGCGACGAGCCTCCCTTCAAGGTGCCAAATTATCGCCTGCAAGCGCAGAAAAAGGCTTTGGAGCTTTCGCGCGCACGCCAGCGCAGGCGCTAACCCAGATTCGAGTTTCAACTTTCCCTGGATGTCGCTTCCCTTGGCCCCATCAATGCAAAACGGAAAGCTGCCCGCAAACAGGTGTGGGGTAAATTCAAAGTATCTTTTTTAACCGGCCTAGGAGCCTGTCGGACTTAGGGCGTCGAAAGCGAAAATCGACCCCAGCGACACGCTGACGAGTTCGAAAAGGCTGGCAAATGGTTGCTCACATCAACAGAACCTTCAACGGCGTGAGAACCGGTCAATTGACTTCACCAGCACGGTCGATAGGATCGCGCCTTCGAGAGACAAAAGTCGGCTTCAAGTCGTGTGGTGATTCGGTTCACCCTATATCTCTCGATCCTTATTCCAGACACCCGTTTGACTTTCCAAAGTCAGCGGGTGTTTTTCATTCGTGTCAGCCTTTTTGAGAAACTCAGGCGAACACCACATTGACCCGGCTCAACCGAGCCAGCCAAGGCGACGGGCGGGCTTGACCAAGATTTCAATATCGGCGCCCCAGTCGGGCCAGGCATTCAAGCATCTTGGCTTCGCCTATGCCCCGAAACTGCCCGCGCAGCAACAAAGACACCTTGCGCTGCGGCATGGCCAACAGCTTAGCGGCTTGTTGCTGGGTGAGGGTTTGGCGTTTGATGTTGTCGCCAATCTTGCTGGCCAGCTTGGCTGCCGAAAACCGCGAGGATCGAGGATTAAACCGACGAGTAAAGTCTAATCCGGAGCGTAAATCTTCACGTCTCGAAAGTGTCTCTTCCGCTAACTTCTGGAGCAATCAAAAACTCAACCCCGTCCCACAAACGGCATCTTCGTCGCCATAATGGTCATGAACTGCACATTGGTGGACAGCGGCAGCGCCGCCATGTGAACCACCGCATCGGCCACTTCCTTCGCATCCATCATGGGCTCGATCGCGATCTCGCCGTTGGCTTGGGGAACACCTTTGGTCATGCGCGCCGCCAGTTCGGTCAGGGCGTTGCCGATATCAATTTGCCCGCAGGCGATGTTGTACTTGCGGCCATCGAGCGAGAGCGATTTGGTCAGGCCCGTGATGGCGTGCTTGGTTGAGGTATAGGGCGCTGAATTGGGCCGTGGCGCGTGGGCGGAAATCGAACCGTTGTTGATGATGCGGCCACCCTGCGGCATTTGGTCTTTCATCAGCTTGAATGCGCCCTGGGCACAGAGAAACGAGCCGGTCAGGTTGATGTTGACGACGTTTTGCCACTGCTCAAAACTGATGTCTTCAAAGTTCATGCCCAGGCCGCTCACGCCGGCGTTGTTGACCAGCACGTCAAGGCGGCCAAAACGCTCTTTGATTTTTGCAAACAAGGCATTGACTGACTCAGGGTTACCTACGTCGGTGGACATCGGCAGGGCGCGGTCGGTGCCCGATTCTTCGGCCACATTGTCGAGCGGCTCGATGCGGCGCCCGGCCAGCACCACGCTGTAACCCTCTCGCAAAAACGCCAGCGCAACCGCCCTGCCAATGCCGGTGCCTGCGCCGGTGACGAGTGCGACTTTGTTGTTTGCTTTATCGTTATTCATGGTGTGCCTTGGTCTCTTTCTTCAGTTTTTGGGGAGTGGGTGAAATTGCCATCAGCGAGTCATTAAATGTGACCGCGAATTTGATTGTGCCCGAGCCTCGCGGCCATCGCAGACGCACGCCCGGTGGTCGCGGGCGTGCACTTTCGCGCCGCTACTGAGCGCCGTAGCGCCTGGTCAATGTTTCCACCACGCGCGGTGGAAACAGGCCGCCGCCCAGTTCGGTGAGCATGCGTTTGCGATCGGCGGCTGGCACCTTGTCGAATTCCTGTGCCAGGGTGGCGGCGAGTTCGTCCTGCTCGTCTGGCGACAGCGCACGCATCTCGTCGCGCGCTTCGCGAAACTGCGGCAGCATGGGTTTCATCATGCCCATTGCCATCCCCATGGCCTGTGCTGATTGCGGCAGCACCAGCATGCATTCCTTCAGTTCGGTACTCATTGCCGTTGACAGCATCCCGAGTTCACTCATCTCGTCGATGGTGGCGATGGTTTCCGGCTGCGACAGGGGCGCGCCCATCGTCTGCTGCAGCTCTGCCACCCTCGCCAACTGCTCGGCGTCGAGCCCGCCGCCGTGCATCATGCGAGCCATCTGCGCGGCCATGTCTGGCGGCAGGCCGCCCATTCCTGTCATTCCTGTCATTCCTGTCACTCCTGTCATTCCTGTCATTCCTGTCATTCCTGTCATCCCCGTGACGCTGGCCACGCCCGGCACAGCCAGCATCCCCGACGGCATCCCAGGCACGCTGCCCATTCCCGCCGCGCCGCCAGGCATGCCGCGCATCATGCCCAGTCCACCCCCCTTGAGGCCGCCTACCGAACCGAGCGCATTCGCCAGCGCCGTACCTTTGCAGCCCATGCCGCGCAGGCTATTCATCAGCATGCTTTTGGCCGTCGTCATGACCATGTCCTGTAGCATTTGTTTGCCGAGCAGCGCGATCAGCGGCGCGATTGCCTGGCTGGGCGTGACGACCAGCGCCAGTGTGATTGCTGCCGTGGTCAGCGCAGCGCGGACGATTGGGGTCTTCATGGAACGAAGTGTGGTGGCCGTTTGTCTGTGCGTCAAGCCATGGCCAATCCGCGTGTCAGGGTCGAATTCGACGTTTCAGGTCTCAACAATTTGGGCACTTGTCGGAAATAACTGACACCACGGTATTTTCAGCGGTGCTACCTTTGCAGCATGCCCGCCAGCTTC
>JAYWDL010000508.1:0-8741 GCA_043779865.1 Polaromonas sp. | reverse complement strand
TGGAAAAGCAGGTGAGAGAACGTACTGCCAGCCTGGCCGAGCTGGCGACCCATTTACAGAATGTGCGTGAGGACGAACGGGGGCATTTGGCGCGAGAACTTCATGATGAACTGGGCTCACTCCTGACCGCCGCAAAACTCGATGTCGCCAGGCTAAAGTCACGACTGGCTGGCAACCTGCCGGAAGCCTCAGAACGTCTGGAACACCTGACCCACACCCTGAATACAGGCATTGCTTTAAAACGCCGTATTGTTGAAGACTTGCGCCCTTCCTCACTGTCCCATCTGGGGCTGGTGGCTTCACTGGAAATTCTGGCACGGGAATTTGAGGAACGCTCCGGGTTGTCCATTGCCACTGACCTGGAGATGGTGGAACTTGGCGGCTCGGCGCAACTGACCGTTTACCGGCTGGTCCAGGAATCACTGACCAATATTGCCAAATATGCAAATGCAACCCAGGCAGAAATCAGCCTGCACAACTTTGACAGCTACATCACCATTGAAGTCAAGGACAACGGCAAGGGTTTCAAGCTGGAAAACATCAGTCAGGGAAGCCACGGTCTGGCTGGCATGCGGCATCGGGTTGAAGCTGTGGGTGGAAAATTGACCGTAGTCAGCAGCGAGGCAAACGGCACGAAAATTGGGGCGGTACTCCCAAAGACGGCATAAAAAACAATGCCACGTTTATTCTCGCGAACCGGAGTTCAGTAACAGGTAACAAAATGTCAGTCCCATCCTACAACCCTACCCCCCTGGACACTGACAAGGTCACACGTTTTAAGCCGATGACAAAATGCCACCCTAGCAGTTACCCTTGCTCCATCAATTTTGAAAAACACTAAACTTTCGCAATAGTGACAAGGAATCGAAATCTTGCATTATTCAGTTGTTTTTCTGGTTATTGCTGTATTCGGTTTTGGAGGTATTGCAGCAGGCGCAGTTGAGATTGCCAAAATACTTTTCTTTGTATTCGCGATCATGGCTATTGTGGGTTTTGTAATTAGCATCATCAAAAAAATTAACCGTCCTGCAATTACCCGGCAGCTAATTTCTACCGTTTTTCGTTTTCCCTTTAATTAACTTACCAAGGATCCTGACATGAATACCGATACCCCTTCAAACATCGTTCGTGACACTATGCCTGGTGTTCGCAAAGCCTCAGATGACATACTGCAAACGGCAGGAAAAGCCATTGATTCGACCCGTGAACATGCCAACGATGCACTTGATAAAGCTGAAAGCAAGATGCGTGAATTTCGTGGCAACGTAGATCCAATGGTTGACATGCTCGCGTCAAAAGCCCAAAAGCTCGCTCGCCAGAGTCTGGATATGGCGTCCGAGGCAAAAGATCGCGCCGAAAAATCGTTGAAACAGGCTGCTGACGCCACGACACGTTATGTTTCTGAGCAACCCATGCGTTCTGTGTTGATGGCAGCTGCAGTGGGTGCTTTGGTAGCGCTTCTGGTGTCTACCTCACGCAATCCCAATAAAAATCGATATTGAAAGCTTTTTAAGGGTTTGTCACGAACTGTACTAACTGCTAATGCTCAATTTAACTCCTATGCTGCATCCACTTTTTTCTACCATAGTGCAAAGGCCTGATCTGGTGGTTGATCACTTGTCGGCCTATGGTGCATTGGTTCGCCAGGAAGCCTCCAGCGCAGGATCTGAATTGCTGGTGCGCATCGTGGCATGGGTATTGGCTATGCTAGCTGGCGTTATTTTTTTGGGCCTTACAGGAACAGCCGTAATGCTTGGGTTATTGAATGATCAGTTCCATTGGGTACTTGTGGCAGTGCCTGGGACTGCATTGGCGGTTTTAGTCATTGCCATATTCATGGCCAAAAGGCCTCTTCGCAGTGAGCACTTTCCGGAATTGAGAGCGCAGATTGACAGCGATGCAAAGGCATTGCGCACCGTGGTCTGAAAATCCTCCGCTGAAAGATTCCAGGCATGGCTTCCACTACTGAACTTACCCCTCAAGAGCGCTTGGCGATCAGCCGAAAGGCCATCGTCCGGCACATGAACCGTGATCATCGGGTTCCCCATAATGACGATAGCCAGGACTTTGGTAACGCTGAAGTACCGCGTCGTGGTTTAAGTAGTACCTGGGATACTGTGAAACATGCCCTATTGGTGTGGTGGCATCGCCATCCTGCAAGTGCAGCCATTGATCTGGCCAGGCCCATGATGGACGACTATGCAGAGTCCCATCCATTCAAGCTGCTTGGCGTTTCAGCAGGGGTAGGCGCAGCCATCGTACTGGTGCGGCCATGGCGAATGATGTCGTTGGGGGGTTTGCTGGTAGCCGCGCTCAAGTCATCAGGGCTTTCAAGTGTTCTTATGTCGTTGCTGTCAAAACCACGGCAAAAATCTGAAACAACTCATCCTTCTAATAAACCATGAACAAAACTTCTGAAAATGAATTGACACTCGATGAAAACGCCTTGCAGGCTGTCAAAACGAGTCTTGATGACGGAGCAATCACACCGGCCTATGGACCGCACCGCGACGCCATTGTGAAGCTTCTAAACGATGCTTTAGCCACTGAATTGGTTTGCGTGCTGCGTTACAAGCGTCACCACTTCACTGCCAGCGGTATTTCATCGCCTGCCATTGCTGAAGAGTTTTTGGTGCACGCCAATGAAGAATCCGGTCATGCTGACAAGATTGCCCGCAGAATCGTGCAACTCGGCGGTGAGCCAGACTTTTCGCCTTCAACCTTGCTGCAACGCAGCCATGCTGATTACGATGAATCAACTGACCTGCAGGCCATGATCCGGGTAAATCTGATTGCCGAGCGCATTGCTATTGAAGCCTATAGGCAGATGATTACGCTCATTGGCCTCAAAGACCCGACGACTCGGCGCATGCTAGAAGGTATTCTGGCTGATGAAGAAGAGCACGCAGACGAGCTTAAAGACTGGCTGGAACCTTAAATTATCCGAAAGCCGATCAGCGTGGTGCAGCTGGCCGGCATATTTTTTAAAATTGCACCGTCTCACTCAACAAATCAAGAGGAAATAATATGAAATACGCTTGCGCAATTGCATTCGCAGCCCTGGCCGGTATTACCATCATTGGCAGCGGCTGCGCTGTAGGGCGTGGCCAGGAAACGGCCGGCGCTTATGTTGATGATTCTGCCATTACGACGGCTGTCAAAGCCAAGATGGTGGCAGACAAAACAGTTGCAGCTTCTTCCATCAGTGTTGAAACTCTTAATGGTACGGTCCAGCTCTCGGGTTTTGCAAAGTCTGCCGCCGAGAAAATGCAGGCTGAAAATATTGCCCGCGGCGTGAAAAACGTTAAGAGCGTTCGCAACGATATCGTCATTCGTCCTTAACAGTTAACAACTATCTTCTTTACTTTAGCGCTGGCTTAAATAAAGGAGCGAAAATCAGGCAAGTAATCGATATTTGATTGCTTGCCTTTTTCGTGGGCGATGTATAAAAAATAAGGGCGTTCTAACTGGTCGCGACCCCTTTTTCTGTCTCCGACAAACGATTAGCCCGCTTTCACAAGCAGTTTATTATCTACCGAGCGAACACCCTGAGTGGCTTTTGCTAGAGCACTGGCGTTTTCACGGGCAGCTTCTGTTGGCGCCGTGCCGTTCAGTGTGACGACACCATCCTTGGTCTCCACCTTGATCTTGAGAACGCTCAATTCGGCGTCCTTGGCAATTGCCGAAGATACAGCTGTCGTGATGGCGAAATCGTCTATTTTTTCACTTGCCTTGCCTGCGGCGTCCTTGATTGACGCCTCGGCCTTTTGCGTAGCATTTTTCAGTGCAACTGCAGCGTTGGCAAAGGTTTCTTCGGTCTTGGTCTTGGCCTGTGCAGCAGACTGCTCGGTTTTAGCCTTGGCTTGTGCCGCAGCTTCGCCGGTTTTTGCGATTGCCGAGTCAAGTTGCTGACCGACTGTTTTGTCTTCCTGCTTGTTACAGGCGCTCAATGCAAGCACCAGGACCAGTGAACTGGCGACGCATGCGCTGGCATGCGGACGCAGACTCGGGGATGAACGGTGTGAAGCCTGAAAAAGTGGTTTTTTCATAAAGGTTCCTGTCGGTTAAATCTGCATGCGTAAACGATATTGAGAATACACAGAAAAGGTAAAAGCAGCGAATTTTTTTCGCGCACCGTGACTTTAATCTCCACAATCACCTGACGCATTCCGGTAACGACCGAATCGCTCGCAGGACAGCGACAGGGAAGTTTCATTTGGCGCCCGCAAGACAAGGTGCTGATTTGACAAGGTTTAAAAGTAGCAGCTTCCATGCTGTTTGCGAAATTTGCCTGGATAGGCAGGCGCCGACGCGTAAGCCGGCGAGAACAGTCCCAGCCCCGCGGTCTGGGCGTGACGTTGCTGCACGGCATAGGGACCGGCGTTGTTACGATAGCGGTAGGACCAGGCCAGCCCGTGCGCCACCATCCACTTTCCCTGATCCTCGCCATTCAGACCAATACGTGCCACCAGACGGCCATAGTCATCGTGAACCTTGCTGTAAATCACTACGCGCTTGCCCAGCACCCTGCGTTTGAGTGCATCGCGGGCCACTGTGCCGCCGGATTGGCAAATTTCCGGCGCGTCAATGCCGTCAATACGGATGCTGACCGGTTTGCCACCCTCTGGCGGCCGCACCCGGACGGTATCGCCGTCAACCACATAGGTCACTACGCCTGACCAGGGGGCTCGGGAAGCTGTCCAGGCCAGCGCCGGGGAACATCCGGAAATTGCTGCGAAAGCCGCTATGAGCAGCGCTTTTGTCTTGTAGGGTGAAGTCATTTTTTACTATTAATTTGATAGCTTATGGCACACGGCCTGACTGCGGCAGCCTGAATCATGCATAAAAATGCGCCAAACGGTCACACAAAATTGGTTGTTGGCTGAACGGGCTTGGCAGCGCTTACGTTTTCAGCGATTAATGTACTGGGCAAACTGTCCAGCTTTACCGCCTTTACCGCCTTTGACATTTTCAGCAGCCCGGACCCATCTGCCAAGTATCACGCCGTAACAATCCAGCCTTCCAACGCGTCCATTTCAGGCGGCAAGCCATAGCGGGGCGGACCCTGTTGCGCTGCCCAGGCCGCCTGCAGCAGGCACAGCACGGCGTCCAGGCTGTCGGCGCTGGCGTCGTCCACCAGGGCATCACGCTGGGCATGACTGACCTTCAGGCGAAGACCCAGCCGGGTCTGACCGTGCTCCAGCGCTGTGAGCAGGTCTTTGCGCGCAATCAGGTGCTCAGGCGTCTGCTTGCGCCTGTCGTCACTTTTGTACGAACGGTTACCGAGAATTTCACGCGCCAGTAGGCCCGGGTAACCCTCCAGTGCGACGCGGCGGCAATCGCCATCGTGCAGGCCGGGAAGTTGCACACCAGCGGCCAAGAGTCGCGGCACACCCGCATGGAGCATGTAAGCCACCGGCGGATTGACCCACTTCATGGAAGGGCTGGAGCCCGAGGGCTTGTCGGTCGCGCGATGGGCGAATTTTTGCCCGGCAGGACGGGCATCACAAAAGGCGGCGAAGGTGTTCCGGATCTCGGGCCTGCTCAGGCCCGCATAGTGGCAGATCAGTTCGGGCCAGCGTCGGGGCCAGCCCAGGTGCTCTACCAGTTCACGCGGCAGGCCGAACGGAAAGTCAAAAGCCCCAAGCCAGGCACGCTCCCGGCGCAACCAGTCGTCAAAGCTGTCAAGCGTCTCAAGCCGCTCCAGACCCGCGAGCAGCACACGCCCCTTGGAGACGCTGCCGGCGGCCATCACGATCGGTTTGCGGCGACTGGGACTGCTGGAAAAATCGCAACCAATCAAAAGGTCTGGTGACATCAATTTTTTACTCAAGCCGGGCGCCAGCGCAATCACACCGGCAGTAACGAGCGGGCAGCAGGCGCACCTGGTGCGGCAATCCCGACATCATTTGATTCTTGAATATCCCAGCCCCCTTCTGGCGGCGCATGATGCCCGCGCAGAGCTTTTGCCGGCCTTTCAGGAGCGGCTGATGATGGCAGCCGTGGCCATCAACTCCTCCAGCAACGCCATAGACACCTTGCCCGACGCCGAGTAGGGATCGAGTTCCGGCTTTTCCGAGTATTTCAGCAGAATTGATTGGTTGAGCTTGAGCAGGTTGACCGTTCCCATGGTCCAGTCGCCAAAACGACGTTCGGAAATTTCCTCATAGTCCAGCAGCACCACGTCTTTGTGGCGCGGGTCTTTCTGGATATGTCCATACAGTTCACTGACCGCCATGCGCCCGCCTTCAATGGCCTGCAAGAAAATACCACCGCCGTAGCAAAGAATTCCGGTGATCCCACAAGTCGGGTTGTAATGGCGCGAGTGCGACAAAATGCCGCTGATGGCATCGGTGCTGTTGTCCACGGCACGACTCGCATAAAGCAAACGGACCAACATAAGATTACCCTTTCCGTGGAATAAGCGCGAGAAACTCACGGCGCAAGGTGGAATCCTTCAGGAAAACACCGCGCATGACTGAATTGATCATTTTGCTGTCCATGTCCTTGACGCCGCGCCAAGCCATGCAGTAGTGGCTGGCTTCCATCACGATGGCCAGGCCGTCAGGTTGGGTTTTTTCCATGATCAGATCAGCCAGCTGCACTACGGCCTCCTCCTGGATCTGCGGGCGTCCCATCACCCACTCGGCCAGCCGGGCGTATTTGGACAGTCCGATCACATTCGTATGCTCATTGGGCATGACGCCTATCCATATCTTGCCAATGACCGGGCAAAAATGGTGCGAACAGGCGCTGCGTACCGTAATCGGCCCGACGATCATCAACTCGTTGAGGTGCTCGGCGTTGGGAAATTCGGTAATGGCAGGCGCCTGCACGTAGCGACCCTTGAAAACCTCGTTCAGGTACATTTTGGCGACACGACGAGCCGTATTCCTGGTGTTATGGTCGCCTTCAGTGTCAATCACCAGACTGTCAAGCACACCCTGCATTTTCACTTCCACCTCGTCAAGCAGGCTTTCCAGTTCGCCGGGCTCGATGAACCCGGCAATGTTGTCGTTGGCATTAAAACGTTTGCGTGCCTGCGCCAGGCGTTCGCGAATCTTGACGGAAACAGGCGTGCCCTCGTCAGTGGCAGCTTGGGCAGGCGTAGTAATTTTCATAAACATGACAGATATTACCAGCCCGTCCCCCTATTGGGTTGCCCGGATTTTTATAGGTCCTTATTGACATCCGGCGCTTCGCCAGCGCGCGCAACCAGCTATGAATTCAGGAGCAACGACGCTCTTGCCCGACCAGTAGCACCGCAAGCGTACGTGCAACTCAATAACGCTGTCCTGTCAACAGCAGGGCCAGCCGCATCAGGGCATAGGCCATCCAGCCCTGAATACGACGCCCCAAAGGCCGCTGCCTGTATGCAGCAGGGTCTATGCGCTGCCCATGACTGGCCACCGCCTCGTGCAGACGAGCGCTCAGGTCCTGGGCAAACGCCCTGTTTTCGACCACTATATTGGCTTCGTGGGCCAGCAGCAAACTCAGCGGGTCCAGGTTGGACGAACCCACGGTGGCCCAATGCCCATCCACCACGGCCACTTTGGCGTGAAGAAAACTGGTCGAGTATTCGTGAATCTCCACGCCTGCGGCCAGCAGCGCACCGTACACGGGCCGGGCCGCATGGTATTGCATGAAGTATTCGTACTTTCCTTGCAGCAGCAGGGTCACTCGCACACCGCGCCGGGCCGCCTTGATGAGGGCGCGCCGCAGTTTGCCGCCGGGCAGAAAATAGGCATTGGCAATGATCACCTCCTGGCGCGCCCTGCCAATTGCCTTGCGATACGCCCGCTCGATGCTGTGGCGGTTGAGAAGGTTATCGCGCAGCACCAGCGCCGCCTTGGGGCGCGACATGCCCGACACGGCCGCTGACGCTGAATCTGCCGGTGGGGCCAATAACGTGGCATCGGTACGTCCGCCATATCCTGCCGCCTTGAACTTCTCCCATGCGGCGTTCAGATGCATTTGCCGCGCGCTGTAGCCAGCCTTGACGCGCCACCAGAGCAGCGCCATGGCGTCGGTCGCCTCGATCGCCAGTGGCCCGGTGACGGCCACTGCAAAATCAAAGCGCGGAGCTTGCAGTTCACCATGGTTGGGATCGTAAAAATCGTCCAGCACATTGATGCCGCCGCAAAAAACCACGTTTTGGTCCACCACGCATAGCTTGCGGTGCAGCCTGCGCCAGCGTTCCGGCATCAGCAAGCCCAGGCCTGACGCCATGGGTGAGTACACACACCACTCGACACCCGCATCAGTAAACATTTTTTGCCATTGCGCTGGCAGCGGTGCGGTGCCAACTGCATCAACCAGTACCTGCACCTTTACGCCACGTTTGGCAGCCCGAACCAGGGCGTTCGCTACATCAGCGGCAGTGCCATGAAAATCAAAAATATAGGTTTCCAGCTGTATCCACATGACTGCGGCATCAAAAGCCTGAATGAGTGCAGGAAACAGCGCCTGTGCGCCCTGAAGCAACTGGATTGCTTCGGATTTGCGAAGTGAAGGCATCAGGGATAAATGGATAGGGCAGCAGGAACCGGAAAGCGTTGGGCCATTTGAACCGATAGCCACGTCCTTGCCAATGCAGCATGACCCTAAGGATTAGAGCAAAAATAACTTGAACAATCAAGGTATTTGCGCTATCTTCGGGTGATGGGTGACATGAGCACAATTGAAGCCAAATATCAAGCGCTATCGAGTCGGCTGGACGAGGCTGCTTTGCGTGTGTGGGC
>JAYWDL010000507.1:0-8744 GCA_043779865.1 Polaromonas sp. | reverse complement strand
ACGATTGAGGCTGGAGGTTTGGTAACTCACGCGTCAAGCGCGTTGTTCGCCTGGCCATCGAAGGCAGTAGTGGCCCGGCCCGTGGCCAAAGCCAAAATTTACGCGCACGCCAAGCCCACCGCCGCCTTGCGTGCGCTGTTTGTCGATCAGGTCGAGAGCATCACATGGGCCTACAAACTGGCCCCGGAGACCATCAATCTGCCCGCCAAACCAGACGTGCCCGAGATTGAGGTGTTCGAAATTGCCTTGAAGCTGCCGGACATCAATCATTCGGTGCTGCGTTGCATCGACAAGGCCATTCCTTTCCCCATTCTGTTTGTCCTGCGGTTTGAAGGTCACAGCCAGCCCATTGCGGCCTACAAACGCCCCAGTGACGCGGCCAGCGGCCAATGGGTCGTGGGTGATTACCACGCCGCACCGTGGCAAAAAGATGATTCACCGCGCCCCGGCTTGCCAGTGGCGCTGGATTTGCAGGGCCTGTACGAGCAGCTTTTGCGCCAACACTTTGCCGTTCCAGCCCGCGCTGGCGAGTCATTGCGCGACCAATTGGATCGGCTGTCGCTCTTGTCCGCCAAGCAGGCGGCAGCGGCCAAGCTGGAATCCCGCCTTGCCCAAGAAAAACAGTTCAACCGCAAAGTCGAAATCAACGCCCAGTTGCGTACCATTCGCACCGAGCTTCACGCGCTGGCCTCATGAAGAAAACCAATATTAGCAATTGCTATAAATTTAATAGCTTCTTACGCATATTCTGCGGGGGCTACAAGCCAATTTGGCCATGAATAAACTAAAAATGCACAGCCCCGACCTGACACAGGCCAACATCGACAAGCTGGCCCAGCTTTTCCCGAACTGTGTGGCCGAAGCCCGTGGTACTGATGGCGTGGTGAAACGCAGCATCGACTTTGACCAGTTGCGCCAAGAGCTTTCCACATCCATCGTGGAAGGCCCGCAAGAGCGTTACCAACTCAATTGGCCCGGCAAGCGGGAGGCGTTGCTGACCGCGAATGCACCCATTGCCAAGACGCTGCGCCCCTGCCGCGCGGAGAGCGTGGACTTTGACACCACGAAGAACCTGTTCATTGAGGGTGACAACCTCGATGCGCTGAAATTGCTACAAGAGACCTACCTTAACAAGGTCAAGATGATTTACATCGACCCGCCTTACAACACGGGCAATGATTTTATTTATGAAGACGATTTTGCGGTTAATAGTGAAAGCTATAAATTTCAATCAACCCAAGAGGATGCCGTAGGAAATAGGCTAGTGGCAAACACTGAGGTCAACGGGAGGTTTCATTCAGCATGGCTGAGCATGATCTACTCGCGGCTCAAACTATCTCGCAATTTGTTGAGTGATGACGGTGTTATCTTTATTTCAATAGACGACTCAGAGGCATCTGGCCTGAAGAAAATTTGCGACGAGATTTTCGGGCCAAAAAACTTTATCTGTACCTTGATCTGGAATAAGCAGCACTCACAGCAGCAAGGTCTATTCAAGAAGTACCATGAGTACGTACTTTTATATGCAAGAAATTCAGGTGTTCACACAAACATATCTGGTGGTGAAGGTCAAATTGACGCAGGCGCACTTAAAAAAATATCAAGGGCCAATCCTGCGAGCACATTCACGTTCCCGGCTGGTGTTCGCTTTGAAGCGGTCGATGGAACAGTGCTGACTGGAACATTTGGTGAATCTGAAAAAGTTACTGTCATAGAAGGTCAATTGATAGCTCAAAATGGGAAAACACTTGAACCAGTGACATTGTCTGCTGGATGGACTCAAAAAGACCAGATGAAGGCGTACTTTGAGGGTAAAGCTGTTATTGACACTAAAGGACAAAAAGTCGTTGAGTTTTACTTTAGTTCTACCGGAAAACTGAAGTGCTTGAAAGAGCGTTCAAAAATTACGCCATCCACATTTTTGCCACCGTACGGGATGGTCAGTGAGCAAACTGCATACCTAGCTTCTGTATTGGGTGCCTCTGTGTTTGATAACCCCAAGCCCGTAAAAATGATTGGCGATTTTCTAAGTTGGTTTGTTAGTGATGGTGACATTGTTCTGGACTTTTTTGCGGGTAGTGCGACTACATGCGAGGCCGTGCTTTCACAGGTACCTGGCGCCCGTTACATTGCGATTCAAATCCCGAGCGATGTTGATCCAAATACTGAGTCTGGCAAAGCAGCAAAGTCTGTGGGACTTAATACGATTTGTGAGATCGGGAAAGAGCGGATTAGGCGAGTCGGGGCAAGTTTAAAAAAAGCAATTCAGGATGAAGGGCGGACTCAGGATATTGATATAGGTTTCCGCGTCCTCAAAATCGACAGCTCCAACATGAAGGAGGTGTTCTACACCCCCGATGCCGTGTCGCAAGACCTGCTGTCTGATCAGATCAACAACATCCGCGAAGACCGTACGCCCGAAGACCTGTTGTTTCAGGTGCTGCTGGACTGGGGCGTTGACTTGGCGTTGCCCATCACGCAGGAAACCATTGCAGACAAGACCGTGTACTTTGTCGATGGCAACGCGCTGGCCGCGTGCTTTGAAGAGGGCGTCAGCGAGGAATTCGTCAAGCTTGCTGGCCAAGCGGGAGCCACTGCGCGCGGTGTTCCGCGATGCAGGCTTTGCCAGCGACAGCGTCAAGATTAACGTCGAACAAATCTTCAAGCTGATGAGCCCCGGCACCGAAGTCAAAACGATTTAAGGCAGCGACCATGAGCGAAATCACCAGACATGACGACTATCGGCAAGCCCTGGCCGATATCAAGCTGCGCATTCAATCGGCCCAAGTGCGGGCGGTGTTTGCGGTCAATAGCGAAATGTTGGCCTTGTATTGGGATATCGGGCGCAGGTTGTTGCTGTGGCAAAGCGAGCAGGGTTGGGGGGCGGCAGTCGTGGAGCAAATGGCAAGTGACTTGCACGCAACCTATCCTCAAATGAAGGGCTTTTCACGTTCAAGCCTGTTTGCCATGCGCCAGATGGTTGCGTTTTTCAGCCCGCAGTTTGAATTTGTCCCACAGCCTGTGGGACAAATGCCGTGGGGCCACGTTCGCATCCTGTTGACCAAGGTGAAGACCGTGGACACGGCCTTGCTGTATGCCCAAAACTGCATCGAAAATGGTTGGAGCCGATCCGTGTTGGAGTGGCAGATTGAGCAGCGTTTTCATGAGCGCGCAGGCAAAGCCATTGGCAACTTCACCAAAACACTGCCCGCGCCGCAGTCGGAGTTGGTGCAGCAAAGCCTGAAAGACCCGTATGTTTTCGACTTTTTGACACTAACGCCACAGGCGGTCGAGCGCGATATTGAAAACCAGTTGGTGGCGCAAATCACCCGTTTCTTGCTGGAACTGGGCAAGGGTTTTGCATTCTTGGGGCGGCAATATCCGCTGGCGGTGAATGGCAAGGATTACTTTTTGGACTTGCTTTTCTATCACACACGTCTCAAATGCTACGTGGTGATTGAGTTGAAAGCCGGAGAGTTCAAACCGGAATACATCGGCAAGCTCAATTTCTACCTGTCAGCGGTGGACGACCAATTGCGCACCCCGGATGACCAGCCCACCATTGGCCTGATTTTGTGCAAAGACAAAGACAAGCTGGATGTGGAATACGCCTTGCGTGACATCAATAAGCCGATGGGCGTGAGTTCGTTCATTGGCAAGGACATTCCGCTATCGGTGCAGTCGCAACTGCCCAGCGTGGAAGACATTGAAATTGAGTTGGCTGCCCAGGTGCGCCACGATAACGGGGTTGCTCAATGAAGCTGAAATTCAAAAAACAGGGCTACCAGACCAATGCCGTTGAAGCCGTGGCGGATTGCTTTGCCGGGCAACCCAAGCGCGAGGGCCTGAATTACCGCATGGACCCAGGCCGCGCGGTGGATGCTGGTGGCCAGGTGGTGACGCCGTTGGAGTCAGCTGGTTTCAAAAATGCTGATCTGGCTTTGACCCCCGGCCAGATGTTGGAAAACATCCATGCCGTTCAGCGCAGGCAAAACCTGCCCCTGTCCGCCGCACTGGTCAAAACCAAGGTGTGCGACATCAATCTGGACGTGGAAATGGAGACCGGCACGGGCAAGACGTATTGCTACGTCAAGAGCATGTTCGAGCTGAACGCCCGTTTTGGATGGAGTAAGTTCATTGTGGTGGTGCCGAGCATTGCCATTCGTGAAGGCGTGCACAAGTCGCTGGAAATCACGGCAGAGCACTTTCTGGACGACTACAAAAAGCGCGTCCGGTTTTTCATCTACAACTCCAAGCAGTTGCACAATTTGGAGAGCTTTTCCAGTGACGCGGGCATCAACGTCATGGTGATTAACGTGCAGGCCTTCAATGCCACGGGCAAGGATGCCCGCCGTATTTATGAAGAGCTGGACGACTTTCAGTCGCGCAGGCCCATTGATGTGATCAGCGCCAACCGGCCCATCATGTTTCTGGATGAACCGCAGAAGATGGAGGGCGGCAAGACGCTGGATTCATTGGCCAACTTCAAGCCGCTGGCCGTGTTGCGGTATTCGGCCACCCACAAGACGACGCACAACAAGATTCACCGGCTGGATGCGCTGGATGCGTACAACCAGAAGCTGGTCAAGAAAATCGCGGTGCGCGGCATATCGGTCAAGGGCTTGACTGGCACCAATGCGTACCTGTATTTGGAGTCGATTGAGGTTTCCACCAGCGCCCCAGTGGCGCGAGTGGAGTTGGAGATCAAGCAGAACAACGGCATCAAGCGCGTGCTGCGCAAGCTCTCACGCAACGACAACCTGTTCGACCTGTCCGGCAACTTGGAGCAGTACCGCAGCTTTGTGGTGTCCGATATCAATGCGCTGACCAATACCGTGACCTTTACCAATGGGCATGAGCTGATGGCGGGCGAGGCTACGGGCGATGTCAACGAATCCGCTTTACGCCGCATTCAGATTCGGGAGGCAGTCAAAGCCCACTTTGAGAAAGAGCAAGCGCTGTTTGCCCAGGGCATCAAGGTGTTGTCGCTGTTTTTCATTGACGCGGTCAGCAAATACCGCAGCTATGACGACATGGGTGAGCAGAACGGCGAGTACGCCTTGATGTTTGAGGAAGAGTACAACCAGCAACTGGCCGAAGTGCTGACGCTGGAAGACACGCCGTACAACCGGTATCTCAACGGCATCGCCACTGGGCGCACGCATGAAGGCTACTTTTCTATCGACAAGAAGACCAAGCGCATGGTGGACCCCGAGACGGGAAAGAAGTCCACGGAAACCGATGACGTGGATGCCTATGACCTGATTCTTCGAAAGAAAGAGCAGTTGCTCAAATTTGAAGAGCCGGTGCGCTTCATCTTCTCCCACTCCGCATTGCGTGAAGGTTGGGACAACCCCAACGTGTTCGTGATCTGCACTTTGAAGCACAGTGACAACACGGTAAGCCGCCGTCAGGAAGTCGGGCGCGGGCTGCGTTTATCTGTAAATCAGCATGGCGACCGCATGGACAACCCAGCCACGGTACACCAAATCAACGTGCTGACCGTGGTGGCCAGCGAGAGCTACAAAGATTTTGTGACCGCCTTGCAGCGCGATATCAGCGAGGGATTGTCGGAGCGGCCACGGGTGGCAGACGAGTCTTATTTCACGGGCAAGGTGCTCAAAACCGCAGCGGGTGACGTAGAAGTGACCCCGCAACTGGCCAAGCAGATATACAAGTACCTGCTTAAAAACGACTACACCGACGACCAGGACCGCATTACCGACGCCTACCACGTAGCGCAAAAAGAGGGGCAGCTTGCAGCCCTGCCGCCTGAACTGGCGGCGAGTGCCGACGCCGTTTTTGCGTTGATCAATAGCGTGTTCAGCGAAGCTCAGTTGCCCAATATTGGTGACGACCGCAAGGCCAAAACCAACCCACTGAACGCCAATTTCGACAAGGCGGAGTTCAAAGCGCTGTGGAATCGTATCAACCGCAAGGCCGCATACACGGTGGAATTTGAAACCCCTGAGCTGGTGGCCAAGTGCGTGAAGGCCTTGGAGGCCGAGCTGAAAGTCAGCCCCATGCAGTACACAGTGGTAGCCGGGGAGCAGGCAGGCACCGCAACGTATGACGGCATTCGCCAGGGCGAATCGTTCAAAGTGACCGAGTCCACGACGGATTTTCATCGTGCGTCAGCGCATTCCGCTGTCAAGTACGACCTGATTGGCCGACTGGCCGGTGAGACGCAACTGACCCGTGCGACCGTGGCCAGTGTCTTGCAGGGCATCAATAAAGCGGTGTTCAGTCAGTACCGGACCAACCCTGAGGATTTCATGCAAAAAGCGGCGCGCCTGATGAACGAGCAGAAGGCCACCGTGATCGTGGAGCACATTGCCTACGACCCCACGGATGACACGCACACCATGGACATCTTCACCCAGGACAAACCGAAGGAAGATTTCAGCAAAGCGGTGAAGGCCAACCACCATATTTACGATTACGTTTTCACCGACTCCAAAAACGAGCGTGATTTTGTGCGGGAGCTGGATGCCAGCACCGAGGTGGTGGTGTACGCCAAGCTACCGCGCGGCTTCTTTATCCCCACTCCTGTCGGTAACTACAACCCCGACTGGGCCATCGCGTTCCAGGAAGGCAAGGTCAAGCACGTGTACTTTGTCGCCGAAACCAAGGGGTCCATGTCTAGCATGGACTTGCGAAAAATCGAGGAAAGCAAGATTGAATGCGCCCGCAAATTTTTCACAAAAATCACATCGGACCAGGTGAAGTATGACGTGGTGGATGGGTATGGGAAGCTGATGGAGTTGGTAGTTTGAATTGTGCCCTCGCCAATTCCGACGAACAGGCTCCACCCCTTCCAGGTCGGAATTGAAAAGTCTGGCTCAAAGCTAATTGGAACTCTCTGATTTGAAAACCAGCAACCCGCCGTGGGTCAATCTTGGATCGGCAGGTGGGTCAATTTTCAATCGGCGCCGACCCTCTAAGGGTAGCTAGTGACAATAACGAGTTTTCGATAGTTAACGCAGCCGCTTAGAGATATAAGCGACGCTGATGCGCCGTGCGCAGCCGTCAACGGCGTCGTATCCTCTTTGAAAAACTTAAAGCGCCATCCAGTTCTTTGAGGCCGCCATCGTCTTCCTTTTGCGGCACGCCGCTCCAATTTTTGATCGGCTCGTCCGGTCCGCTGTCCTGCTCAAACCACACGATCGAAAAGGTTTCGTCATAGCTCGGGTAATGCTTAGCCAGCTCGATCAGGTCATATCCCTGAGGCCAATCACGAAACCAAATGTCCTGTGAGACCTCGGCTTCGCCAGAATATAGGCCTTCGTCAATGAGCCTCTTGGCCACCGATCCCGGAGGAATGGGCGCCTTCAAGTCAATCCATGCATAAAGGGCGCGTAGCGCCTTGGATCTGGACGCGTAACGAACCACGCTGGAATCCATCAGTACGAAAGCGCAGGGATATTCGGTCACCGCCGCGAGCCGAGAGGCACAAGCAGAAAAAGACACTACATATTTCGCTCGTAGCCGTTCCACTAGATCAAATGACGGCTCCTCTTGGTCAACATCGTGTTGGAAGCTCTCGAACGGCATTAACAGTTCGGAAGCGAAGATGTCGCAGGCGATTTCGTTGTCGTCGCGCTTGGCATAGGCCCATGCGGGCGCTTCCTTGTGGTTGGATTGAAGGCCGAGAACCAGGTGCGCGACCTCGTGGCATATGGTGAAGCGCTGGCGTTCCCTGCGCTCGAGTTCGTTGACCACAATGGATGATTTTCCATCCCGTCGAGTGAGGGTGTAGCCAGACTCACCATCGCCCAGTTGCTCGGCGCTCAGCCTCGCGTCGACCTTCTTGATATAAACGCTCAAATCCTTATCAATGCTGGACAAATCCAGGCCAGCCATGAATTGGCGGGCTTTCTGCCGAATGTCCAGCTCATCGATCATTCTTCGTCTTCCTCGAAAGCGCGGCGTACCCGCGCTTCGATAGCCTCCATGTCAGGCCGAGCACCGCCCCGATGGCGCATGCTTGCACCCATCTCGAACATCTCCGCAGTCATGTCGGTCTTCATCACATGACCAAGCCAATCGGCATTGACTTCGTTTTTCATCATGTACTGAGCCATCTCGACCTCGCGTGCTGGCGCCTTGAGAACACGCAGCAGCCGCGACAAGTAGTCCTCAGAAGGGGACTGCTTTTCGCCAGTTTCCAGTCGGTAGATATAGGTGTGATCGATGTCTGCGAGCTGCCCAAGCTCGCGGGATGACAAGCCGCGATTTTCGCGTAATGTGCGTAAAAGCAACCCCAGGCCCGACTGCGCCATCAAATATTTCCTTCTAACGTAAAAAGACGTACACTGTTGCCTGTGCAAGCAACAAAACCAAAATTCTCAACTGAATGGCCTTATTGGTAGGTTCTAGTGGGAATTGTTTGCGTAGGCACCAACTATGCCACTCCAGCACTGGTTGTGCAAGAACCTTGTCGGAATGGCGTTTCGCAACTCAAGGCCTGAGCGGCCGCAGACGAAGGACATCTATGCATCGCGATCCTCTCCCCGTGCCGCTGAAGCGACAGCTCTCAAACGCCGCTTCGCCAAAATTCCTGGGTGTGGTTGACGCCATCACCAAATACAACGAACCGACGCAGACTCAGTTGGACGCATTGGAGCGCTCCTATAACGCAACTGTGTTTGCGCCGACCGAAAACTGACCCACTAAAGGCCATAGTGCCGATTCAAAACTGACCCAGGTGTTTTACTTGCTCTGCTTAAATTTTAGGCAGAGGA
>JAYWDL010000506.1:0-3049 GCA_043779865.1 Polaromonas sp. | reverse complement strand
TGCGCAGCAGCGGCGTGGTGGTGGGCCGAGTGGATGCCATCACGTTTGACGACAAAAGCTTTCAGGCGCGGGTCACGATGGCCATGGAAGGCCGTTATGCCTTCCCCAAGGACAGTTCGCTGAAGATTCTCACCAGCGGTCTGCTTGGTGAGCAGTACATCGGTGTGGAGCCTGGCGGGGACGAGAAAACACTCGCCGCAGGGGACGTGATCAAACAGACCCAGTCAGCCGTGGTGCTTGAAAATTTGATCAGCCAGTTTTTGTTCAGCAAAGCGGCGGACAGCAGTTCCGGATCAGGGCCTGCACCGTCATCAGCGATCCCAGAAAAAAAATGACCTTAAAAATTACGATGAAAATGGCCTCTGGATGGGCTACGGCGGCTCTGGCGCTGGCTTTGCTGCAGGGCTGCGCCAGCGGACCCCATGCCAGCCGGGACGATCCGCTGGAGCCGTTCAACCGCAGTGTTTTTCGCTTCAATGAAGGACTGGATCGCGCTGTCCTGAAGCCCGTGGCAACCGCCTACCGGGATGTGACGCCGGCTCCGGTGCGCACCGCTGTGACCAGTTTTTTTGAAAATATTTCAGACGTGTGGTCGATGGTGAACAATGTCCTGCAGGCCAAGCCCGAGGAAGCCGCTGACAGTTTCTTTCGTGTCACGGTCAACACCTTCTGGGGTCTGGGCGGTATTTTTGATGTGGCCAGCCAGTTGAAGATACCCAAGCACAAAGAGGATTTTGGCCAGACCCTGGGTATCTGGGGCATAGCGACCGGCCCTTACCTGGTGCTGCCGGTGCTGGGTTCGTCGACCGTGCGAGATTCCGTGGGGCTGCTGGTGGATGCCAAAGGAAACCTGGTGCTGCGCGCCGACAACGTGCCTGCACGCAACTCCCTGACGGGGCTGCGCCTGGTGGATACACGCGCCAATCTGCTGAATGCCGGCAATGTGCTGGATCAGGCCGCACTCGACAAATACACCTTCACGCGCGATATTTACCTGCAGCGCCGCCACAGCCTGATAGGTGATCAAAGCAGCCAGGCCGAGGAGCGTTATGACCTGCCTGAAGTGGTCCCTGCTGCCGGTACACCCGCTGCGCCTGCATCAGATGCCAAGTAACAAGCTGTTGTAACAAGCTTTACGGAACTGCCGTAAAACTTCATCGCTTACCCCGGAACATCCCTGCAAAATAATTCTCGAAGCATGGGCTATCAGCAAACAGGCATGAATTGTCTTGCCAGGAAGTTGATAGCCAGTTGTTTCGAGATGGAAAGAAAATCATGAACCGTAGAACCCTTGGACGCTTTTTGACCGCCACGCTCAGCCTGGCATTGCTGGCCTCGGCTCCTTTCGTTCGCGCTGCCGACGAGGCCCCGGATGCACTGATCAAACGTGTTTCTACTGAAGTGCTGGATAGCATCAAATCAGACAAGACCGTGCAGTCCGGCGACATGACCCGGGTGCTGGCACTGGTCGATGCCAAGGTCATGCCCAATGTAAACTTCACCCGCATGACCGCATCTGCCGTGGGCCGCAACTGGCGTCAGGCCACGCCCGAGCAGAAAACGCGTCTGCAGGACGAGTTCAAGACGCTGCTGATTCGCACCTATTCAGGCGCGCTGTCGCAGGTCAAGGAACAGACTCTTAACGTCAAGCCCTTGCGCGCAGCCGCCGGAGACAATGAGGTCGTAGTGCGTACCGAAGTCATTGGTCGTGGCGACCCGGTGCAGCTGGACTACCGCATGGAAAAAACCGCTACGGGCTGGAAAATTTATGACCTTAACGTCCTGGGTGTCTGGCTGGTGGAAACCTACCGCACCCAGTTTGCGCAGGAAATCAGCGCCAACGGGGTGGATGGTCTGATTGTGTCGCTGGCGCAGCGCAACAAGTCCAACGCTGGCGACAAGAAATCCTGAGCAAGCTAGTTGCCATGGTGACCCTGCCGCCAGTTCTGACCCATGCTGCGACGCCCGGCTTTGTGCAAGGCTTGAAACAGCTCGTGCTGGCCGAACCCGCCGAGGTAGTGGCCGATGCCAGCGCGCTGCTGGAGTTTGACTCGTCCGCGCTGGCTGCGCTGCTGGAGTGCCGGCGCGAAGCGCTGGCTGCAGGCAAGGCTTTTTCAGTACGGGGTCTGCCCGCACGGCTGCGTCAGCTGGCAGGCCTTTATGGTGTTGCCGAACTGATTCCTGCCACGAGTGCAGCAGTCCGTGCCGTAACGACCTGAGCGCCGGAATTGCCGGTTTCCCCGGTCTCCTGGTGGCGCCGTTCAGGGCCTTCGAGAGGCGCGGCGAATAAAAAAGGCATCAACCCCTAAAATAACGGGTTCATGACAGCCATCTCATTCCAGTCCGTCTCCAAAACCTATCCCTCCGAGCGAAACCAGACAGGTACCGGTCTGAAGGCGCTGGACAACGTCAGCTTTGACATCCAGCCCGGCGAGTTTTTCGGCTTGCTGGGACCCAACGGCGCCGGTAAAACGACGCTCATCAGCATTCTGGCCGGCCTGTCACGCGCCAGCAGCGGCCGGGTTCTGGTGCACGGCAGCGATGTGTTGACCGATTACGCCAACGCCAGG
This sequence comes from Polaromonas sp., assembly GCA_043779865.1. Taxonomy (GTDB): domain Bacteria; phylum Pseudomonadota; class Gammaproteobacteria; order Burkholderiales; family Burkholderiaceae_C; genus Polaromonas. The sequence goes on along the minus strand of JAYWDL010000506.1, from coordinate 479 downwards.
CGCAAACTCGGCGTCGTGCCGCAGGAGCTGGTATTTGACCCTTTCTTTACCGTGCGCGAGGCGCTGCGTATCCAGTCGGGCTATTTCGGCATCAGGCACAACGATGCCTGGATTGACGAACTGCTGGACAGTCTCGGCCTGGCCGACAAGGCCAATGCCAACATGCGCCAGCTTTCGGGCGGCATGAAGCGCCGGGTGCTGGTGGCGCAGGCGCTGGTGCACAAGCCGCAAGTCATCGTGCTGGATGAGCCCACCGCTGGCGTCGATGTGGAACTGCGCCAGACGCTGTGGCAATTTATCGCCAGGCTCAACAAGCAGGGCAGCACGGTGCTGCTGACCACCCATTACCTTGAAGAGGCCGAGGCCTTGTGCAGCCGCATCGCCATGCTCAAGCAGGGGAAGGTTGTGGCGCTGGCCCAGACTTCCGAGTTGCTCAAGGCGGCCTCAAGCAATGTTTTGCGCTTCAAAATTGATAGCGA
>JAYWDL010000505.1:0-3053 GCA_043779865.1 Polaromonas sp. | reverse complement strand
TGCGGATGATGGCGTTGTGGCCCCAGTAGTGGGACTCGCCCATCTGCCAGAACTGCATGCCCAGCGTGAACAGGCGGCCGGTCACGCGCGAGCCGAATTGCTGGGCACGGGCATGCAGCGTCACATGGCCGATGGCCTGGGTGGCGGTCTGGATGATGCCGGCGCTGGGGTTGGCCTCCATCAGCTTGACCATGGAGACCAGGCAGTCGCCGCTCATCACGCTGTCGGCGTCTAGCACCACCATGTAGCGGTAGTCCTTGCCCCAGCGGCGGCAGAAGTCGGCCACGTTGCCGGCCTTGCGGTCGGTGCGGCGTTTGCGCAGGCGGTAATACACCTCGATTTGCGGCTGGTCGCTGGACTCGTCGATATTGCTGGCCAGCTGGGCGCGCAAGGCTTCCCAAGCGGCGCGTTCGGCTTTCTGGATTGCCGGGTCGTTGCTGTCGGACAGCACAAACACATCAAAAGCCTGCACATGGCCGCTCATGGCAACGGATTCGCAGGTGGCGCGCAGGCCGGCAAACACGGTGCGAACATCTTCGTTGCAAATCGGCATGATGATGGCCGTTCGCGTGGACTTGTCCAGCGTGTGGTGCTGGACTTTTTTGGCTGACAGGGTATGGGCGTCGCCGAAGAGCGTCACATAAAAGCCCATCATCGCCGTCATGAAGCCGGTGACCACCCAGGCCGACAGCATGGCAAACAGGGCCAGCTGGCCGTATTGCAGGAAGGCGTTGTCGTAGTTGGGCTGCATGTCGGCAAACAGCGCCGTTGCCAGCACCGTGCTGATGAGGGTCAGCAGCAAAAATACCGTCCGGCGCCGCCTGGCTGCAAGTTGCCACGGCCCTATTACTTCGGTGGGTGCGCGCTGTCTGGGTGCGGCCGATCCGGTCAGCTTGAGAACTGGCAGCAGCGCGGCCGTGCCCAGGCTGTTCCAGAAACCCCGCCACGGACGCGGCGCCATGGAGCCGCGATGCACCAGCGGCGAAGTGACCGCATTGGGATGACGTTCTTCACGCAGCAGGCTGCGCCGATTCAGTTTGTGATCAGGTTGGTCCATGTTTCGCTCAGGGTTTGGTTGTTGTGTTGGAGAAAGGCGCGCAGTTCAATGGCTTGTGCCGGCCTGGCCGCAGACAGGCGTTCTACCCGCAAGGTCAGGCGCCAGGCGCCAGTCGCGGGATTGCGGTAGGCCAGGCTTTCCACCACGCGGGCGTTGGCGCTGGCTGTTGTGATGGCCTCTACCTTGGCGTCTTCAGGCAGGGCGTCCAGGGCTGGACCGGCAAAGTCGATGACAAATTGAATCTGCTGGCCAAGCGCATCGGCGCTGAGCTTGCTGTAGCCGGTGCCGCGGCGCGATTGCGTGACCCAGCCGTTGGGTGGCAGTTGCTGGTTTTTGCCCTGCCAGGCGATCTGGTAGGCCAGGTCGAGCGACTGGCCGGGTGCGGGCAGCTTTTCAGGCACCCAGTAAGCGGCCACGTTGTCGTGGGTTTCGTCGGGCGTGGCGAATTGCAGCAACTCGACCCTGCCGGCGCCAAAGTCATTGAGAGGCGTGACCCAGGCGCTGGGCCGGAGTTCGTAGCGCGCTTCGGTGTCTTCGTAGCTGTTGAAGGCCCGGTCGCGCTGCATCAGTCCAAAACCCTTGAGGCTCTTCATGCTGAACGAGGTGACCAGCGGCGAGGCCGGATTCTGCAGCGGCCGCCAGAGCCATTCGCCCCCACCTTTGCCGTCATCGGTGGCCATCATCAAGCCGTCCGAGTCATGGACTTCGGGCCGGAAGTCACCGGGACGGGGCTGGTTCTCGCCAAAGAAAAACATGCTGGTCAGCGGCGCCACGCCCAGCGTAGCCACCGGCTTGTCGCTCGGGCGCATAAAGATTCGGGCATGGACTTCGGTGACGGTCTGCTCGCCCGGCTTGACATCAAAACGGTAAGCGCCCGTCATGTGTTCCGAGTCCATCAGGGCAAAGATGGTGAGCGGTCCGGCATTCCCGGCGGGTTTTTCCAGCCAGAAGTCGGTGAAACGGGGAAATTCTTCTTTCGCTGCGCCCACCGTGTCCACCGCCAGGCCACGTGCCGACAGGCCGTAGCGCTGGCCCGCGCCCAGCGCCCTGAAATAGCTGGCGCCCGAAAACACGACCAGCTCATCTTTGTAGCTGGGCGAATTCAGGTTGCTGAAAGCGCGCAAACCCCCGTGGCCCAGGTCGCCCCAGCGTTGGGGGCTGAGCTGGTTATTGCCAAAGTTGAATTTGGCCGGTTCATAAGGCACGCGCTTGACGCCTTGGGGCGTGATTTCGTGGATGCGAACCGAATCGCCTTGCGGCCCGACATGGAAAAAATTCGCTTCGTAGGGCAGCTTGTCGCTGCGCCACAGGGTGCTGGCCGGGTTGTAGCGAATGTCGCGGTAGCCGTCGTAGTCGAGCTTGGCCAACTCGGCCGGAACAAGGTGCGAGGCTTCTTTAAAAGGGGTTTTGGCACGCTGGCTGGCAAGCTTGGCGACATCATCAAGACTCCAGGCGTGGGCCTGGGCGGCGGTCAGCGCCAGCGTCCAGGCACAAGCCAGGGCCGCGAAACGCGCTCGCGGCGCGCATCCGCTCAGGCGTTGGGAAAGACGAAAAAAGGCTTGCATGGAATCACTAGGGCAAACCCTGTGCCAGCTTGAAAAAACCTTTTTAAATCAACATCTTGAAAGCGATGCGGAATTTTTTCAGAGAAAAACCTGGAAAAAAACGGTAAAAAAACGCAAAAACCCTGGTTTTTGTCGCCAGACAGCGACAGCATTCCGATTCGGATTTAAAAATCCTTTTAGATCAATGACTTGCGTTGTCGCCTGAGAGCGACTCAAGGAGAAGGCGTCTGAGCGCCATCAGCCTTGAAGTGACCTGGCGTCAAGCCGTGCTTTTGCATCAGCCGGTAAAACTCGGTCCGGTTGCGGTCGGCCAGCCGGGCGGCGTCGGCCACATTGCCATCGGTCAGTTTCAGCAGGCCGACCAGGTAGTCGCGCTCAAAACGCTGTTTGGCCTCGGCAAAGGTCAGCACCTGCACGCTCGGCGAGCGCAG
>JAYWDL010000504.1:0-21560 GCA_043779865.1 Polaromonas sp. | reverse complement strand
CATGCTGGGTTCCAATCACGAATATCTTTGGTTTTGAGAGAACATCCATCACGAAAGCAGATTTCGCGTTCAGTTTTTGCTGCCACTCCTTCACCGCGTAAACCTTTGGGTTGATGTCGCGTTGAAGCGTTGTCTGTGCAGGGTACAGCAGGCTAAGGGCTTGCGCAAAATCCACGCCGCCGATGATGATGATGTCCACGTCACTTTCTGCCGTCTCACTGGACTTGGCAACGGAGCCAAAAATAAACGCAGTCGCAATGTGTTGGGCCTCAGGGGTCAAGGCCAATGTGAGTACGTCGGCCAGCCCGATTGTTTTGGCGAGCAGGGCACTCAGTTCCGGGTAGACGGGGTGTTGCATGTTCGCTGAAAACTGTACCTGATTGCCGACGCGGTGCTGTTCAAGAAGTCCTGTCTTGTAAAGGCGAGCCAGTTCCTTGCTCATGGTGCCCGCCACAGTGCCGGTCAGGCGAGCGATCTCACGCACATGCAGGCGTCGTTGTGGTTGTAATAAAAGCAGTGCGAGCGCTTTTCCCCTGTACTGCAAGGGAAACAATAAGCTGGAAACGGAAGAGAGTGTTCCTTTCACGGCAACGATTGCAGCTTTTTGAGAAACAATATGGGCCTGCCGGAGCTATCCGCGGCTGCTTTATGTTGGTTTTAGATAAAAGTACCTGAAGCGCCCGTTGTACGGGCGCAAGAAGCTATTAATTTTGTAGCGTTCGGAATTTACCGGACGGCAAAAAATTGCGCCGCAGCATCAACCGTGGCATCAATATCAGCAGCCGTGTGCGCCGAACTGACAAAGCCAGCCTCGTACAGCGCCGGTGCGTAATACACACCGCGCGCCAGCATGGCGTGAAAGAAGCGGTTAAACGCCGGGCTGTCCGTGGCCATCACGGCGGCATAGTTTTGCGGCAACTGCCTGAGCAGGAAAAAGCCGAACATACCGCCTTCGCTGTCGCCGCAAAACGGCACGCCCGCCTTGGCAGCGGCTTGCGTCAGACCGCTCACCAGGCTGCGCGTGCGCGCCCCCAGCGCATCATAAAACCCGGGCTTCTGGATTTCACGCAGGGTAGCCAGGCCGCAGGCGGTCGCGACCGGGTTGCCCGACAGTGTGCCGGCCTGGTAGACCGGGCCCAAAGGCGCCAGTTGCTCCATTACGGCACGCGTTCCGCCAAAGGCCGCCATCGGCATGCCGCCGCCAATCACCTTGCCCAGCGCTGTCATGTCGGGCTTGAAGCCTGGAATGCTTTGGGCATAAATGCTTTGCGCGCCGCCGAGCGCCACGCGAAAACCGGTCATCACTTCATCAAACACCAGCAGCACGCCGTATTGCGTGCAGAGTTCGCGGCAACGTTTGATGAACGGAACACTGGCCCGGACAAAGTTCATGTTGCCGGCAATCGGCTCTATCATCAGACAGGCAAGGTTCTTGCCGTGCAGTGAAAAGGCTTCTTCGAGCTGGCCGATGTGGTTGTATTCGAGCACCAGGGTGTGCTGAACGACTTCCGGCGGTACGCCGGCGCTGGTCGGGCTGCCAAAGGTGGCCAGGCCCGAGCCGGCTTTCACCAGCAAGGCATCGGAATGACCGTGGTAGCAGCCTTCGAACTTGATGATCTTGCTGCGTCCGGTCGCGCCGCGCGCCAGCCGGATCACGCTCATCGTCGCCTCTGTGCCTGAACTCACCAGGCGCACCATTTCGATGGAAGGCACCAGTTTGACGATTTCTTCGGCCAGCTCCACTTCGCGCTCGGTCGGCGCGCCATAGGAAAAACCTTCGAGTACGGCTTTCTGGACAGCTTCAACGACCGCCGGATGCCCGTGGCCCAGAATCATCGGCCCCCAGGAGCCGATGTAGTCGATGTAGCGCTGGCCATCAGCGTCCCAGAAGTACGCTCCTTGCGCGCGCTGCACAAAGCGTGGTGTGCCGCCCACGGCCTTGAAGGCCCGAACTGGAGAATTGACGCCGCCCGGAATGAGTCGTTTCGCGCGCTCGAACAGGGCGGTATTGCGGGAGGTGGTCGGGGATGCGGCAGGCTTAGTGTTTGGTTGTTCCATGGGGGGGCAGATCAATAGGGGTCTTGGAAATCAGCGAAATATCGTCGTCGTCGGGAAGTTCAGCGCCTGCTGCTTCATCTTCCGACTCTTCATCGGCCTCAGCCTGTGCCCAGAAGAGGCGGTCCGGCACGATATGGCCCATGCCGGGGTGAAAACCGGCGTACAGGCTGTGGTCCAGGTAGGTCAGCGCTTCGGCCGTGGCTGCCTGCAGGTCATGGCCGTTGGCCAGCAACGCACACAGGGCGGCCGAGAGTGTTTCGCCTGCACCTTCAAAAACTGCCTCGAAGCGTTCAAACTTTTCACTGTACAGGACGGCTTGTGGTGTGGCCAATACGTTGTCAATGAACTGATCGGGAAGCGGAATGCCGGTGACCAGCGTATAGGATACCCCCAGGGCAGAGGCTGCCTTGGCAATATCCCGGGCCGACGGGTTGCGTTCAGCCGGCCAGTCGGGCAGCAACCAGCGCCACAGGGTGCTGTGGTTACCAATCAGCACCGTGGCTTGCGGCAGCATCAGTTCCCGAAAGGCGTCAAAGTAGCTGTCAATCTCGCTTTCATCCCACCAGGACAGGCTGGGCATGTAAGCGATCAGCGGAATCTCAGCATAGTCGGAAGCGATTTCGGCAATTGCGCTGATATTTTCGGGACTGCCAACAAATCCTACCTTGATGGCCGCTACCGGCATGTCTTCCAGGGCAGCGCGCGCCTGATCGGTCACTGCTTCTTCGTCAAAGGCGAAATGGTCAAGAATTTCCGCCGTATCGCGCACGTAGGCACCGGTGACGATCGCCAGCGGGTGCGCTCCGGCCGAAGTAATTGCAGTGATGTCAGCCGTGAGGCCGCCTGCGCCGCTGGGGTCGTTGGCATTGAATGTGATGACGCACGCAGGTGACGCGTCGCTTTCCTCGACCTGGAGTTGCCGGGTGTCCAGTTGAGGGGAATTGGGGTTTGCCATAGGGTGCGATTTTGCCCTGTACTCGAATTAGCAACGCGGTCTGGATACAATTGTTGCATTCTATTCGAAGGCGATTTAAGCTGTGACTCAATCAATGACCTGGATGTGTTTAATTTGTGGGTGGATTTACGATGAAGCTGCAGGTTCGCCTGAGCACGGCATTGCCGCCGGTACACCGTGGGCGCAGGTGCCCATGAACTGGACCTGTCCGGAATGCGGCGCACGCAAAGAGGATTTCGAAATGGTTCAGCTATAGGTTTTCAGGCGCTGGTCTGAACAGCTTCAGTCCAGTACAACCGACCGCTTCAGGGTCTGCAAAAAGAGGAGTAGAGACAGTGAGCATTCCCAGTTCCGGACTGAAGGTATTGGTCATCGATGACAGCAATACGATCAGGCGTAGCGCCGAAATCTTTCTGAAGCAAGGAGGGCATGACGTGTTGCTCGCCGATGACGGGTTTGATGCCCTGTCCAAGGTGAACGACTACGAGCCTGATTTGATTTTTTGCGACATATTGATGCCGCGTCTGGATGGCTACCAGACCTGTGCAATTATCAAACGCAATGCTAGGTTCTCGGACATCCCCATTGTGATGCTGTCCTCCAAGGATGGTGTGTTCGACAAGGCGCGTGGTCGCATGGTGGGATCGCAGGATTATCTGACTAAGCCTTTTACCAAAGATCAGTTGCTGCAAACCGTTCAGGCGTTAGGCAGTATTAAACAAAGGCAAATGTGATGGCAATCAAAAAAGTGTTGATCGTGGACGACTCGAAAACTGAATTGATGTTTTTGACGGATCTGCTGGTGAAAAACGGTTTTGTCGTCAAAACTGCTGAAAACGCTGAAGATGCGTTTCGGCGTCTGGCAGAAGAAAAACCCGAGTTGATCCTGATGGATGTGGTCATGCCAGGGCAAAACGGCTTTCAGTTAACACGGGCTATTGCGCGCGATCCGCTGTATTCCGATATTCCCATCATGATGTGCACCAGCAAAAACCAGGAAACCGACCGGGTCTGGGGAATGCGGCAAGGCGCTCGTGATTACATCACCAAGCCTGTGGATGCTGGCGAATTGATGGCAAAAATCAAGGCCATCGGCTGATTTACGGCATAGCACCACAGCATGGCGAACAGACAAGCCCTTAGAGAGCTGCAAACCCGGCTGGCCGAGCGATTGCAGCTTGCCCGTACCCAAGGCGTTACGGCGTCATGGCTGGCTCTGGAGGCCGGTGGAAGGAAATACCTGTTTCCTTTGGTTCAATCCGGTGAAATTTTTCCGTGGGTCAGTACCCAGCCAGTGTCGTATACCCAAGCCTGGTTTGTTGGTGTTGCCAATTTGAGAGGTGGTCTTTTTGGCGTAGTGGACCTGGCCAGTTATGTAAGTGGCCAGGCGCCTCTGTCGCGAAATGAACTTGCGCGCTCGGATTTGCGTCTCGTCTCGCTCAATAGCGCGCTTGAGGTTAATTGCGTCTTGCTGATCGACAGGCTGGCGGGACTGCGCAAGCAGGACGCCTTCATTGATTTTTCAGAAAGGGGGCAGGACGCCCCCGCTTATTTTGGAAATCTATACGTTGATGGCAATGGCGCATCGTGGCAGGAGATCAACCTTCAGCTGCTTGCTCAGCAAGCCCATTTTTTGACGATAGGTGCCTAGCGCGCCTTGTTACCTCTGTTTCTCCCGGAAGGCTCACTATGTCTGTTATTGAAAATATTCAGAAACTATTTAAATCCAAACCGGTCCAGCCGCCTGAAGACAGTATGGATATGGCCTTCCGGAGCATGCCCGGTGATCCTCTGTCCGCCAATGGCCCGGATGAAAACTTTACGGGCACTGCAACCCATGATTACGAAGAAGTTTTTGCGCCCAGCAGGATGATGTTGCCCGAAGACAGCAACCGGGCAAGTGCTGACCTGTTAAACCTTCCCCTGATTGGCCGCCGGACCTTGGGCCAGCACCAGAAGATATTGGTGATTTTCCTGGCGTTCGCCGTAGTTGTGCTGGGACTTGTAACGTTTCTGGCGCTGAGCCGGGCCGACCGGGTCGCGCAGCAGGTTGCTGCAACCGGACAGTCCCTGATGCAGTCACAGCGCCTCGCAAAATCCGTGTCGCAAGCCCTGTTGGGTAGCGCTCAGGCTTTTCCCGATGTGCGTGAAAGTACTGATGTGTTGGCAAGAACTGTGCGCGGATTGAAATCCGGCGACGATAGCTTGCGTTTGTCCCCAGTCAATGATGATTTGCAGACTGAGGTTGAAAAGGTCACTCCCCTCATGGAACGCGCAGAACAAAGTGCAAAAGTCGTGGTGGCCCAGCAGGCCATTTTGACGCAGGTGGGAAGCGCCCTGCGGACGATCAACCGCCAGTCTTCGGATCTGCTCGAAATTGCCGAATCCGTGTCATCGCTCAAGCTTCAGCAAAATGCGGCGCCAGCAGAAATTTCAGCATCCGGACAGCTGGTAATGCTGACGCAGCGGATCGGCAAGTCTGCCAACGAGTTCCTGACCATGGAAGGTGTCAGCCCCGAGGCAGTATTTTTGCTAGGCAAGGATTTGAATTCGTTCAAGGAAATTGCGCAGGGCCTTCTGCAGGGGAGCCCTGAGTTGCATCTGAGTGGCTCCAAGGACCTGCAAACCCGTGAACGCCTGGAAGCCCTGATCGCGCTTTATGAGAAAACGCGGTTGCAGGCGGGTGCCATTCTGGGTAACTTGCAAGGTCTGGTTTCAGCACGTGAAGCGCAGGCTTCGATTATTGGGGACAGTGAACCATTGCGCCGTGGCCTTGAAGATTTGCAGGGCAAGCTGTCCTCCCAGGCCGGCTTGGGCGCGGGCGCATTGACAACGCTGATGGCTGCCGCTCTTGTTGCGCTGCTGTGTGCCGCAGGTCTGGCTCGATTGCAAGTCAAGGACAGCCAGCAGCGTCAGGCTGTGGCAGAAGGCCAACGGCAGGACGCTAAAAGCCAGGAGCAGGATGCCAAGCGTGTCAATGATGCCAATCAGTCCGCCATTTTGCGGTTAATGAACGAATTGCAAATGGTTGCTGAAGGTGATTTGACGCAGGAAGCCACCGTAACCGAAGATATTACCGGCGCTATTGCCGACTCGGTCAACTATACGGTGGAAGAGTTGCGTCAGCTGGTAGGCAATGTGCAAACCACGGCAACACGGGTTGCGCAGACGACGGCGCAGGTGGAAAACACGTCAACGGAGCTTCTGGCTTCGTCTACCGAGCAACTGCGCGAGATTCGGGAAACCGGCCAGTCAGTGCTTGACATGGCTTTGCGAATCAACGAAGTTTCCGCACAGGCGCAGGCGTCTTCCCTTGTGGCGCGTCAGTCGCTGACTGCGGCTGAATCAGGCTTGCAGGCGGTACAGAATGCGATCGGCGGTATGAATTCCATCCGTGACCAGATTCAGGAAACCTCCAAACGCATCAAGCGGCTGGGCGAATCTTCGCAGGAAATTGGCGAGATTACTGAACTGATTTCAGACATTACCGAGCAGACCAACGTGCTGGCGCTGAACGCAGCCATTCAGGCAGCGTCGGCTGGCGAAGCCGGGCGAGGCTTCTCGGTGGTGGCCGAAGAGGTGCAGCGACTGGCTGAACGTTCCGCCGATGCAACCCGGCAGATTACAGCGCTGGTTAAAGCCATTCAGACCGATACCCAGGATGCGGTAGCCGCCATGGAACGCTCGACGCAGGGTGTGGTGGAAGGGGCCAAGTTGTCCGACAGCGCCGGTACTGCATTGACTGAAATTGATCAGGTGTCGCGTCGCCTTGCCGATCTGATTGAGCAGATTTCCGATTCTGCCTCCAGAGAAGCAGCATCTGCCAACGTGGTTGCAGACAACATCCAGCATATTTTTGTAGTGACTGAGCAAACCGGAGAAGGTACCCGTTCTACGGCGAAACAGGTGCGCGACCTCTCCCGCATGGCTGAAGAACTGCGGCAGTCGGTGTCACGATTCAAGATCGCTTGACCTTCCTGCTTTACGCGACAACTGCGAACCCCGATTCCTGAACCTGCCTGTTATTTATGCAATCCATGGTCATGAATTCAACTGCCTCCGAAACCGATTTCGTCATGAATGACCTAGGCCCGCTGGCTTGGGTACTCGACGAACTCCGCAAGTCGCTGGAGGGCGCTACAAAAGCACTCAAGCGCTTTGCCCGGGACGCTGAGGCGGCACGCGGCTCCGATCTCGCAGCGATTGACGCCAGTCAATTGCGTGTCGCCCGGCAGCAACTCCATCAGGCAGTAGGGGCCCTGGAGATGGTAGGCCTTGCGGGGCCGGCGCTGGTGTTGCGGGCCATGGAAACCGCCGTGCAAAAATTTGTGCAGCAGCCCGAGCACTGCAGCCAGGATGCGGTTGCAAAAATCGAGTACGCCAGTTTTGCATTGACGGAATACCTGGAAGGTGTGCTGGCAGACAAGCCTGTTTCTGCAGTTTCCCTGTTTCCACAGTATCGCGATGTACAGGAATTGGTGCATGCGGACCGCATTCACCCAGCCGATTTGTGGCCGTTTGAATGGCGTTGGGTAGAGCCGCAACAAGTTTTGACTACGGCGCCGCGTCACTACGATACTGATGCCAGGTCCATGATGGATCAGTCAGTCCTTCAACTCATGAAGGGCAAAGCGCCGCAAGCAGGTCTGAGCCTCAGGAATTTAAGTCTTGGATTTTCGGCACAGCAAACGGAACAACGGCACAGGATTTTCTGGCTGTTAGCTGCTGCCTATTTCGAGGCGGTTGCGAATGATTTGCTGGGTTCGGATATTTATGTCAGACGCGCCGCGTCCAGAATTTTGCTGCAGTACGCATCTCTGGCCAAAGGTGACACCTCGATTTCCGAGCGCCTTGCGCTTGACTTGCTCTTTTTCTGCGCCCAGGCAGTGTCAAGCCGAGCCAGTGATACGCCAATCCTGTCGGCAGTCCGTGCCGCCTATGGACTGACAAAATTCAGGCCGGTGAATTACGAACTGGTGCAGTTTGGCCGTTTTGATCCGGCCCTTGTGGCGCAGGCGCGCAAACGGATTGTCTCTGCCAAAGAGGCCTGGTCTTCACTTTGCGCTGGCGAGATCACCAAAGCCAAGTTGGTGGCCGACCAGTTCAGTCTGGTAACCGATTCTCTGCGCAAACTCCATGCACGCAGCGAACCGCTTGCGCAAGCCTTGACCCGGGCGATTGATACAACTTTGCGCACCGGTAACACCCCTGGTATTCAACTGGCGATGGAAGTAGCCACGTCGGTGCTTTATCTGGAAGCGGTATTTGAAGACCTTGATCCTGACGATCCGCAACTGGCAGGGCGAACCGCAAGTCTGGCTGATCGTCTGGAGGGGGTCAGGGTCGGTGGCGAGTTCCTGCCGCTGGAAAGCTGGATGGAGGAGTTGTATCGTCGTGTGAGTGACAAACAGACCATGGGCAGCGTGGTGGGCGAATTGCGCGTGTCCCTGGGCGAGCTTGAAAAGTCACTGGACCTGTTCTTTCGCAACCCGCAGGATAAAACAAGTTTGCAGGCGGTGCCGGGTCAGTTGTCCAACATGCGCGGCGTATTTTCGGTACTGGGGCTTGATCAGGCCTCCAGGGCCGTTTTAGGCATGAGGGGAAGCGTTGAGCAAATTCTCGGCACTGAAATTGACGAGCAATTGGTCCGGGCTGCTGGAACCTTTGAGCATCTGGGGAACAATCTGGGCGCGCTGAGTTTCCTGGTTAACATGCTTAATTACCAGCCTGCCCTGGCAAAAAAGCTGTTTGTCTATGACGAAGAAAAAGGCGAACTCAAACCCCTGATGGGACGCTCGCAAAACGCAGGTGACGCTACTTCAAGCGTGACGGTGAATAATAACGATCCGCTGTTGCAGGAACTTGTTGCTGTAGTGCATGAGGTCCAAGTTAACAATCCAGACAACAAGCTCAGCGACCAGCCTGATATGTTCACGGGCACTGCGAAACTTGCTGATCGACCCGAACCTGTCCAAATTGCTGGTCACACAGCCGTGGTGCTGTCTGATGACAATGCAAAAGCTGGTAAAGCCGCTGAGTTTGCTGCCTTGGCCACTGTCGTGCTGCAAGTGCACGCTGCGCCAGACAGGCAGACAGTCATGGTGGACTTCGAGAAAGACGATTTGCGGGACATTTTCCTTGAGGAAGCCCGCGAAGTGATTGGCAATGCCCAGCAAGCGATCGAGACGCTGGTCAGGGACCCAGTGGATGTTGAGCCCTTGACGGTACTGCGGCGAGCCTTTCACACGCTTAAAGGCAGTGCGCGAATGGTCGGGCTGGCTGAATTTGGGGAGGCCGCCTGGGCCTTGGAGCAAATGCTCAACAGCTGGCTGGCCGATCAGAAAGCTGCCACCAAGGAATTCAGAACTCTCTCATTTGAGGTCATTGCCGGCTTCGAACACTGGATTGCCGCTATTGCTGCGAATCAGGATGCTTCGTGGTCAGCAGCTCCATTTCGCAGCAGCGCAGAGGCCATGCGCATAGAGGGTCGCTACAGTGTTTTCGACCTGTCTGGCAAAGCCAGAAACGTGCTCATGCCATCGCCGGTTATTGAAGCGGTGGCTTCAGATGCTCATGAATTACGGGCTGCCGGAAAACTGCCAGATGCGCCTGAAGTGCCCAAATTTCTGCTGGCGTTTAATGCCCGCGTCGGGCCTGCCACGGAGTTCGGCATTATTTTTGATGCCGAACTGGCTGGCGCGCCAGACACGGATCCCGCGTATCAGGCAGCCACACCCGTTCCTGAGGTGGACGAACCTGATTTCGACAGGTTGTTCGCGGTTTCTTCTGACAGTGACAGCCGCGTTTCTTCCGTGCCTGTTGATATGTCTGAACAGGATGTGCTCTCGGGCTTGAGTCCTGTTCGTGAGTCGATGCCTGCAACCGAATCGTCAGAATTTGATATTGACCAGGATTTCCAGCTAAAGGCTGTCACGTCTGAAACTGTGGCGCCTTTCGTGCTTGGGAAAACGCCTGCCACGGTTGAACTGGAACAGGTGGCTGCCTTGCCCGAAGCGGCTGTAACGCTTGAGCCAACGCAGCCCGAGCCCGAAGCCGACATCGTCAAGTTGAATAGTGCAGACCTTGATGACGCGTCTGATGGCCTGATTCCCGTTTTTGCAGTTGACAGCAATGAAGAAGAGACGGTCAAGGTTATTGATGGCCTGCGCATAGGCATTCCTCTTTACAACGTTTATTTGAACGAGGCTGATGAATGGTCGCGTCGATTGGTCAATGAAGTTGCCGAATGGGCGCTTGAAAGTTACCAGCCGGTAAGCTCCTCCACGGTGGCGCTTGCTCATTCGCTGGCGGGAAGTTCTGCCACCGTCGGCTTTCATGCCCTGTCCGGGTTGGCACGCTCGCTTGAGCGGGCGCTGCAGAATTCCCGCAATCACCATAGTCATGGTGCTTCCACCTATGGCCAGGTATTTGTTGACGCTTCGGAAGATATACGCCGTTTGCTGCACCAGTTCGCCGCTGGATTTTTGAAGCAACCCCGGCCTGACATCCTGGAGCGCCTGAACCAGCTAGAGTTTTCCGATTCAGTCTTGTCGGAAGTTTACGACGACGGGCTTTACTTCCTCGCTGATCCCGCCTCGGTGGATAAGGCCAAGTCTGAACCGCAGCCTGCACCGCTGCCTGCCGCTGAAGTCGACATCATTGTCAGGGCTGAACGCGGAGTCAAAACCGAACCCGCAGTCGAAGCTGAATCAACAGCAAAAGAATCACTCGAGGCAAAATCCGGAGTCAAAGTCGTTCAGGGCAAGGTTCAGCTACCTGCTGCGGCTTCGGCGGGCATACCGGCTTTGGCATTTCACGAAGAAGACGATGACGATATCGACGCCGTCGATGCAATCGATCCGGACCTGTTTCCGATTTTCGAGGAAGAATGCGCAGAACTCATGCCTCGCCTGGGCAGTGCGTTGCGGCAGTGGGCTGAGCGACCTGACAACCAGGGCGCACGCCTTGAAGTGCTGCGTGTACTGCACACGCTTAAAGGCAGTGCCCGTTTGGCCGGAGCTTTGCGTCTCGGGGAAATGGCGCACCGGATTGAATCAGAGATTTCCTACGTTGGCAGTGATGCAGCGGCAAGCCAGGAATTCGAGTCTTTATTGACCCGTTTTGATGGCATGCAAACTACTTTTGATGCTTTGCGCCGGGTCGATAATGCGGCACTCGAAACCCCTGAAAATTCGGTAGAGACGGAGCAATTGACTGCGCTTTCGTCTGAATCGCAGAACCCCGCTTCCTTGACGCTTCAGATCGGGGCAGTAGCTTTCGACGCTATCGAAAATCGCACCAACGTAGATGCGGACACAAACACAGATGTCGACAGCATCAGCATCATAAAACCCGCAATTCCTGCGCCACAGGTCATGGCCATGCGGCCTTTGCGGCAGGCAGCAACTGCCTCCATACGCGTGCGCACCCAACTGCTTGACCGCATGGTTAACCAGGTTGGCGAGGTCATGATCACCCGCGCCCGTCTCGAGTCCGAGATTGGCCAGTTGCGCGACTCGCTGAACGATATGAGCAGCAACTTGACCCGTTTGCGGCAACAACTGCGTGATATTGAACTGCAGGCCGAAACGCAGATGCAGTCGCGCCTGGCCTTGGCGAAAGAGGCTCAGGCAGGCTTTGATCCGCTTGAGTTTGACCGCTTTACCCGGGTGCAGGAGCTGACCCGAATGATGGCCGAATCGGTCAGTGACGTAGCAACGGTGCAGCGCACCCTGCAGCGCACGGTTGAAGCGACCGAGGACGACCTGATTGCCCAGGGCCGCCAGACCCGAGAATTGCAGCGTGACCTGCTGCGCACCCGCATGGTGGAGTTTGAAGGCATGTCCGAGCGCCTGTACCGTGTGGTACGGCAAGCTTCAAAGGAAACCGGCAAGCAGGTGCGACTCGATCTGCTGGGCGGCAACCTCGAAATGGACAGGGGCATGCTGGACCGCATGATGCCTGCTTTTGAGCACCTGCTGAGAAACTGTGTAACCCACGGTATTGAAGACCCGCAAGTTCGGGTTGACGCTCTCAAAGACCCGGTAGGCCTCATCACGATCCATCTCCGTCAGGAAGGCAATGACGTTTCCATCGACTTCAGCGATGACGGTGGCGGCCTGGACCTGCAGCGCATTCGCGAAAAAGCACTCAGCGCGGGACTGAGGACAGTAGATCAGTTACTTGATGATCAGGCCGCTGCCGAGCTGATTTTCCTGCCGGGCTTTTCAACAGCTGTTCAGGTCACCGAACTGGCGGGACGCGGCATCGGCATGGAAGTGGTCCGCTCCGAAGTCAATGCACTGGGCGGCAGGATTGAAACTTCTACCGTGTTCGGGGAAGGAACGCACTTCAAGCTGGTGCTGCCGCTGACCACTGCCGTGACGCAGGTCGTGATGATTCGCGCCGGCAGCCTGTCGGTCGGCGTGCCGTCTAATGTGGTTGAAACCGTGCGGCGTGTTTCTGTGCAAGAGCTGCAGCAAGCCTACAGCACCGGCACGCTTGACGTCAATGGCGAGGCGGTGCCGTTCTTTTGGTCGGGTGCTTTGCTGCAGGCTTCTCATTACAGCAGCGAAGCGCAGACCAAGAGCGTGCCCGTCGTTATCTTCCGAAGCGCCGCCCAGCGTATAGCCTTGCACGTTGATGAAGTGCTCGGTAACCGGGAGGTCGTGGTTAAAAACCTGGGTCCCCAGTTGTCACGCTTGCCGGGTCTGGCAGGCATGTCGGTACTGCCGTCGGGTTCTGTGGTGCTGATCTATAACCCGGTGGCGCTGGCTGTGGTCTTCGGCCAGCAGGCGCGCGCATGGAGCACAGACCGCGCCGCCGAGCTGCACAGCCTGGAGGGTTCGGGTAACGGTGCGACAAACACCACCGTGCTGGTACCAGTGGCACCGGAAATTCCGCTTATTCTGGTCGTTGACGATTCCATCACCGTGCGGCGGGTCACGCAGCGCTTGTTGCTGCGCGAGGGCTACCGTGTGGCAATGGCGGCCGATGGGCTGCAAGCGCTGGAGCGGCTGCAGGAAGAAGTGCCGGCAGTCATGCTGTCGGATATTGAGATGCCGCGCATGGACGGCTTTGACCTGGCGCGCAACATCCGCGCTGATGCGCGTCTGAAAAGGCTGCCTATCATCATGATCACTTCGCGAAGTGCGCAGAAACACCGCGAACATGCCACGGAGCTGGGCATTAACCATTACCTGGGCAAGCCGTATTCTGAAGATGAGTTGATACGGCTGGTACAGCACTACTGCTCCGTGGAAGCTGCTGTTCCTGCCTGAAAGTTCCCGTAGCGCAATAAGTACGGGTGCTGTCAGCTATAAAAAAAGTAGCAGATTCGAGTCAGGACTTTTTCACAACCGCATAACGCTGCAACGTCAGCGTGCGCGCCTCATCGTGCTGCACGATGGGCATCGGGTAGTTTTCACCCAGTTGCACGCCTGCGGCAGCCAGCTCCATCGGCGTTGACAGCCAGGGACTGTGCAAGACGGATGTCGAAAGTTTTTCCAGCACCGGCAGGTATTTTCGGATGAATTTGCCTTCGCCATCAAATTTTTTGCTCTGGCTGACCGGATTGAAAATGCGGAAATAAGGCTGTGCATCGCAGCCCGTGCTGGCGGCCCATTGCCAGCCACCATTGTTGGAGGCCAGGTCAAAATCATTGAGCTTTTCAGCAAAGTAACGCTCCCCCCAGCGCCAGTCGATTCCTAAATCCTTCACCAGGAAGCTGGCAGTCACCATGCGCAAGCGGTTGTGCATATAGCCGGTCTGGTTGATTTGAGCCATCGCCGCATCGACCAGCGGGTAGCCGGTTCGGCCCTCGCACCAGGCGCGGAAAAGGCCGTCAGCTTTTTCACCCTGTTCCCACGCAATCGCCTCATAATCGGGCTTGAATGCGTGGCAGGCAACATGGGGAAAATTTCCAAGAATTTGCGCATAAAAATCCCGCCAGATCAACTCGCTGAGCCAGGTGGCCGCGCCTTCGCCTGCGCTTGCGCTTGCCAGTTGCTCCAGCGCGCTTGACGCCATCTTTCTGATCGAAACCGTGCCAAAACGCAAATGCACGCCCAGATAGCTTGGGCCTTTCACGGAAGGAAAGTCCCGGCTAAGTTTGTAATTCGCCATGCGACCCAGGAAGTCGTCAAAAAGCGCGGCTCCGCCCTGGCTGCCGGTCGGTATTTTGAGCGTTGACAGGTTGGTTGTTTCAAATCCCAGATCGGCCAGGGACGGCACGGCGTGCTGCTCATCAGCGGGCCTCGCGGCCAGTGCGGCAGCGTATTTTTCCACCGGATAGGGGTTGACGTAAAAAGCATCGATTTTCTTCAGCCACGCCTTCTTGTAGGGCGTGAACACGCTATAGGGTTTGCCGGCCAGGGTCAGCACCTCATTGCGTTCGAAAATGAGATGGTCCTTGAAGCTGTGAAAAGCCACACCCTGTCGCTCCATCAAGGCTTGCACCGCGGCATCACGTGCGAGGCTGTAAGCCTCGTCATCATGGTTGGCAAATACCGCATTGACCGAAAGCCTGGCCGCGAGCGCTGGCAATGCGCTGCTGGCCGTGCCGTGCCGCACCAGCAAACCGGCAAGCGCAGTGCCATGCTTCAGGCCAAGCCGCTGGAGCTGACTGTTCAGGTCCACCAAAGATTCCCGAATGAACTCCACGCGGCGGTCGTTGCGGGGTAAGGCGTCCAGAATTTCGCTGTCAAAAACAAACGCGCAAAACACCTGCTGGCAAGACTTCAGGGCATGATGGAAAGCGGCGTTGTCGTCGGCCCGCAGGTCGCGCCTGAACCACATCAGGCCAGTCCGGTATTTTTTTTGCATCAAACGGATGGTAACCAAAATGCCCTGACGCGGCATGTCCGAAGTGTTTCCAGGAAATTTGCCCTGAAAGCCAAAGTCCCGCAACAGGTCGTCCCTGTGGGCGCTGAAGCAACGCGTAAAATCCGCCGATGGCCATCGACCTTTCCCCGATTAACCTCACGCACCACTTCCTCATTGCCATGCCCGGTCTGGCGGACGAAGCTTTTGCCAAAAGTGTGATTTATATGTGCGAGCACAGCGAGCGTGGGGCATTGGGCCTGGTCATCAACAAGCCCAGTGACATCAATGTCAAGGGCCTGTTCGACAAGGTTGAGTTGCCGCTGCGTCGTGACGACCTGACGCTAACCCCGGTGTTCCAGGGTGGCCCGGTGCAAACCGAGCGTGGTTTCGTGCTCCACGAATCTATGATGCCCGGCAACGAATCAGTCTATGCCTCGACCATGTCGATTCCGGGTGGGCTGGAGATGACCACGTCAAAAGATGTACTGGAAGCGCTTTCAACCGGCGCCGGCCCGCGCAGAGTATTTGTCTCGCTCGGCTACTCGGCCTGGGGTGAAGGCCAGCTTGAGTCGGAATTGCTCGATAACAGCTGGCTTACCGTGGCGGCTGATCTGGCGGTGATTTTCGACACGCCGGTGCAAGAGCGCTACGACAAGGCCTTGATGCTGCTGGGCCTGGAAAGCTGGATGCTGTCTCCCGTGGCTGGTCATGCATGAACCTGGGCACTCGCCAGACTTCTGTTCTTCCAGTTCCGGCAAGCTTCTGAAGGCCGCATTTCATCCGGCGGCGGGTCTGCAGACCTTTCTGGCTTTTGACTACGGTTTCAAGCGTACCGGCGTTGCGTCAGGCAACATACTGACCCGCACCGCCACGCCGCAAGCGACCATCGCCGCCGAAGGGGTCACACGTTTCCCGATAATCCAGGCCCGGATCAATGAGTGGCAACCCGATGCGCTGGTCGTCGGCATTCCGTTTCATCCCGACGGCGCCAGTCACGACAATACCGTGCGCGCGCAAAAATTTGCCCGTCAGTTGCGCGGGCGCTTTGGCCTGAAAGTGTTTGAAGTCGACGAGCGCTACAGCACGACCGAAGCCCTGGCCAGCGGTGCCAGGGACGCCGATGCCGCGTCGGCCTGTATCATTCTGGAGCAATTTTTAAGGAGTCTTCCCGATGAGTAGTCTGGTCCTTGACGCCGAGGCGCTGTACACCGATTTGCTGCGCGGAATGCGGCTGCAACTGGCCTCGCACGAGCATCCGCCGCGCCTGGTGGGAGTTGCTTCGGGCGGCGCCTGGCTGGCGCAGCGCCTGCAAAAAGACCTGGGCTTGAGCGAAATCGGCATTTTGTCGTCTTCCATGCACCGCGACGACTTCTCGCAGCGCGGCCTGTCGTCCAGCGGCCAGACCTTGCTGCCTTTTGATGTTAACGGCGCGCACCTGATCTTGATTGACGATGTGCTCTACACCGGCCGCACCATCAGGGCAGTGCTTAACGAACTGTTCGACTATGGGCGGCCCGCCAGCGTCAGGCTTATGGTGCTGGTCGACAGGGGCGGGCGCGAGTTGCCGGTGCAGGCTGATCTGGCCGTGGCGCGCGTCACCTTGCCTGCTTCGCAGACGCTGGACCTGGCGCGGGCTGACGATGGCCGTTTCAGTTTTCGGCTACAAAACCTGCAAACCCCAGCTTGAATTCAAAGCGCAAGAGGAACCCACAGCGTGCTGTACCGACGAAACCCACAACTCAATAAAAATGGCGAACTGATCCATTTGCTGTCAACGGAAGGCCTGCCCAAGGCCACGCTAACGCAGATTCTGGACACCGCCGCCAACTTTGTCAGCGTCAGCAGCCGCGAGGTCAAAAAAGTCCCTCTGCTGCGCGGCAAAAGCGTGTTTAACCTGTTTTTTGAAAATTCCACCCGCACCCGCACCACTTTTGAAATTGCCGCCACACGGCTGTCGGCCGACGTTATCAACCTGGACATCGCGCGCTCATCGGCGTCCAAGGGCGAGTCGCTGCTAGACACCATCGCCAACCTGAGCGCGATGGCGGCCGACCTGTTTGTGGTGCGCCACAGCGAATCCGGTGCGCCTTACCTCATTGCCCAGCATGTCGCGCCGCATGTGCACGTTATCAATGCTGGCGACGGGCGTCACGCTCACCCGACGCAGGGCTTGCTCGACATGTACACCATTCGCCACTACAAAAAGGACTTCAGCAACCTGACGGTCGCCATCGTCGGCGATGTGCTGCATTCACGCGTGGCGCGCTCCGATATCCACGCCCTCACCACGCTGGGCTGCCCCGAGGTGCGGGTGGTGGGCCCCAAGACCCTGGTGCCGGCCGACATGGCGCAAATGGGCGTTCGCGTCTGCAACACGCTGGAAGAAGGCATCAGGAACGCCGATGTCATCATCATGCTCAGGCTGCAAAACGAGCGCATGGCGGGCGCGCTGTTACCCAGCAGCCAGGAGTTTTCCAAGAGCTTTGGTTTGACGAACGAGAAACTGCAACTGGCCAGGCCGGACGCTATCGTCATGCATCCCGGCCCGATCAACCGGGGGGTGGAAATTGATTCTGCCGTGGTCGATGGCGCGCAGAGCGTTATCTTGCCGCAGGTCACTTTCGGCATTGCGGTCCGCATGGCCGTCATGAGCATCGTTGCGGGGAATGAAGCATGACTGTGGCCCCCACGCTTTTCACTGCGTGTAATGCGCTGCCCCCCGAGGGGGCTGGCCTTGCTTGGGGCGGCCCGGCGCGGCGGCCTTTTTCCGGAAAAATCAAATGAAACTCCTCATCAAGAACGGCCGTGTCATCGATCCCGCCTCCGGGTTCGACGAAGTGGGCGACGTGGCAATTGCAGCGGGCCGCATCGTGTCGCTGAAAGGCGCTCTCGCCGATTTCACGCCCAACAAAACCATCGACGCCACCGGCTGCATCGTCGCACCGGGCCTGATTGATTTGTCGGCCCGCCTGCGCGAGCCCGGCCATGAATATGAAGGCATGTTAGAGAGCGAACTGGCCGCAGCCGTCGCTGGCGGCGTGACCAGCCTGGTCTGCCCGCCCGACACCGACCCGGTGCTCGATGAGCCCGGCCTGGTGGAAATGCTCAAGTTCCGCGCCGAAAAGCTGCACCAGTCGCGCGTTTTTCCGCTCGGCGCCCTGACACGCGCCCTCAAGGGCGAAGCGCTGACCGAGATGGTCCAGCTGACCGAATCGGGCTGCGTCGGCTTTAGTCAGGCCGAAGTGCCGCTGGCTGACACCCAGGTATTGATGCGCGCCATGCAATACGCCGCTACCTTTGGCTACTCCGTCTGGCTGCGGCCGCAGGAAATGCACCTGGGCAAGGGCGTCGCTGCCAGCGGAGCGCTGGCCACTCGTTTGGGACTGAGTGGTGTGCCGGTGGCCGCTGAAACCATTGCGCTGCATACAATTTTTGAACTGGTGCGCGCCACCGGCGCCCGCGTCCATCTGTGCCGGATTAGCAGCGCTGCGGGCGTGGCGCTGGTGGCCAGGGCCAAGGCCGAAGGGCTGGGCGTGACTTGCGATGTCAGCATCAACAGTCTGCATTTGACCGATGTGGATATTGGCTACTTCGACAGCCGGATGCGCCTTGATCCGCCGCTGCGCCAGCAGCGCGACCGCGACGCGCTGCGGCAGGGCCTGGCCGATGGCACGATCGACGTGCTGGTCTCGGACCATACACCGGTCGATGAAGACGCCAAAACCCTGCCGTTCGCCGAGGCCGAGCCGGGCGCGACTGGCCTGGAGCTGCTGCTGGGCCTGGCCTGCAAGTGGGGCAATGACAGCCAGGCGGGCATGCTTCGGGCGCTGGCGGTGTTGACAAGCGAGCCGGCGCGCGTGCTAGGCAATTCGCTGGGCACCCTGCAGGCCAGCGCCGGCCGGCTGGTCAGGGGCGGCGTCGCCGATATCTGCGTGTTTGATCCGGACAGCGAATGGACGGTGGAGCCTGCAGCCCTGCGCAGCCGGGGCAAGCACACGCCGTTTTCGGGCTACGAATTGCCCGGCCGCGTCCGCTACACACTGGTGGGCGGACAGGTGGCGTTCGAGCGCGCCTGACGGATGCGGCTCAGCTACTTTTCCGGGCTGCCAGCGAACAGGCAGGCGCTGGCATGAGGCGGGTCACCGGCTGCTGGCGTTTGCTGCGCATACTGGGCCACATCCTGGCCGGCGTGTGGGTAGCTGCCGTGCGCCTGCCGCGCCTGCAGCCGTCCCAGCAAAACGCCCAGGTTCAGGCGTGGGCGTTGGCGTTCCTGAGCCATGCGGGCATTGCGCTGGAAATTCGCGGCAAGCCACCCGTCACGGGGCCGGTGCTGCTGGTCTGCAACCATATTTCCTGGCTTGACATTCCGGTGATGCACGCGGCACGGCACTGTCGCTTTGTGTCGAAATCCGACGTGCAGGACTGGCCGCTCATCGGCACCCTGGCCACGGCGGCTGGCACGCTCTACATTGAACGCAGTTCGCGTCGCGATGCTTCGCGCATGGTGCATTTGATGGCGCAAGCGCTAAAGGCTGACGAGGTACTGGCCGTGTTCCCCGAAGGGACCACGGGCGATGGACGCACGCTACTGGCTTTTCATGCCAACTTGCTGCAGGCAGCGGTGTCAGCCGAAGCACCAGCCCAAGCGGTTGGCCTGCGTTTTATTGACAAGGCCAGCGGCGAAACAAGCCATGCGCCCAGCTATATTGGCGACGAAACACTGCTCGGCTCGATCTGGCGCACCCTGTGCGCGCCGCCCATTGTTGCGGTGGTGCATTACGGCAAAACCGAACGCGCCGAGGGTCGCGACCGCCGCGCCTGGAGCCAGGAGTTGCGCCACACCATCGATGGCTTGCGTCAAAGCTGAAGCGGGTGATGCGGCGGCTGTTGGTTGCAGACTTCAAGGACGGAATCTGCTATTGAATAAGTAGCTATCAGCGCTTGATGGACCTGCGCAAGAGGCGTATTTGATGCCGGATCGGCATCAGGTTTTTTGTGCAAGGTCACTACAGGGTCAGCCTGCGCCCGAATGTCAATCAATTCACCGACAGCATGGCCATGGTGGCTGGGCACATGCGCTTGCAGCGTCTGTCTGCTGTCCAGGCGCAGGACATAAAGAAACTTCGAACCGAAACGCCCTGCGAACACTGTTCCACTCGACTGTAAGCATGAGCCTACGCATTTCAAATGCGCGTGCCTACCCTGATCAGACGGTTTTGTTGCTAGGATTTATCCATCTGCAAAAGGCTTTTAACCGTTGCGAATGCCGCTACAGATCCCAAGCAGATCATCAATATTCTCAGGAGAAAACCATGAACCAGGATCGCGTAGAAGGTAACTGGCTTGAATTCAAGGGCAAGGTCAAGGAGCAGTGGGGCAAGCTGACCGATGACGATCTCGATGTGATTGCCGGCAAGCGTGACCAGTTGCTCGGCAAGATTCAGCAACGTCACGGCGTTACGCTGGAAGAGGCCGAAAAGCAGGTAACTACCTGGCATGAACGAAATCCGACCAATTTCTTTGAGCGCTATTGAGCAATTTCCCGTAAGCCTCAACTTTTCCCTCAATCAAACACTACCCAAGAATTAATCATGAAAACCAGATTACTCATGCTGACCGTCGCGATGTCTTGTGCTTTGGCCGGCAATGCCATTGCATTGACCAAAACGGAATACAAGACACAGAAAGACCAGATCAGCGCTGACTACAAAGTCAACCGCGACAAGTGCGGCGCCATGAAAGCAAACGCCAAGGACATCTGCGTATCTGAAGCCAAGGGCGCAGAAAAAGTTGCCAACGCCGAACTCGAATCCCAGTACAAACCCAGTGCCAAAAATACGCGGGATGTCGCCATGGCCAAGGCAGATTCAGCCTACAACACTGCCAAGGAAAAGTGCGATGACCTGGCAGGAAATGCCAAGGATGTCTGCGTCAAGGATGCCAAGGCAGCGCATGTAAAAGCGAAAGAAGATGCCAAAGTGGCCAAAGTCTCCGCTGACACCAGCAAAGATAAAACCGAAAAAATGAATGATGCAAAGAAAGACGCAAACGCAGAGACGCGTGAAGCCAACTACAAGGCTGCCAAGGAGCGCTGCGACAGCCTGGCTGGCAACGCCAAAGACACTTGCCAAAACGACGCAAAAGCCAAATTTGGCATGTAATTAACGCATGGGCGCCTGCCATTGCGGCGGTGCTTTTGACTTCAGTCCAGAAAATCCCGGGCTGCTTGCGCAGCCCGGGATTTTTCGCTGTTCCGTTGATGCTATGTATTTAATAGCTGCTGGTGACCGTAGTCTGTGCGCCAGCGGTTGATTTTTCGATATTTTTGTAACTACTCAACTCCCAGCTACGCGGTATGCGAAAATCATAGCAGTTACCTTAAGTCTGCCAAACCTTAGCGAGCTTAGGCATGCGCAAAAGGACAACTTAATTATCTCGTTGTTTGGCCAGGTCCGAGTGCAAACCGGCTCCCAAATCGCTGCGCCAGCCAGGCCAGCACCCCAAGGGCGGCCAAAAGGGCCACCCCGGCAGCACCCTGCGCCAAAGCGCACAGGTCGATGAGACCTCACCCACCAGGCAGACCGGCGTTGCAGCGCGTGTGAATGGGAGATGCACGAGCAGGCAGGGCTGTCCCATCAAAAGCTTTGCTTCAGAATCAGCCGCAGATTGTCATTGCCCCAGCCTGCTTATTTTCGTAGGGCCTTGACGCCGATGCCCTTGAAAT
>JAYWDL010000503.1:0-21562 GCA_043779865.1 Polaromonas sp. | reverse complement strand
ACCGGGGCGGGAATCGTTAAGCGCCTCATAAGCACTGCATTTCGCAGGGGTACGCTGAAAACGCAAGCTGGCAGGTTAAAATCATAGGCTTTATTCAGTTTTTGAATAATTTAAAAATCCAATAAATTTAAAGTCCAAGGAACACTCATGGCCATCGAACGCACTCTTTCCATCATCAAACCGGACGCAGTCGCCAAAAACGTGATTGGTCAAATCTACGCACGTTTTGAAGCAGCCGGCCTGAAGGTTATTGCCGCCAAAATGACTCACCTGTCGCAAGGCGAGGCTGAAGCTTTTTACGCAGTGCATAAAGAGCGTCCCTTTTTCAAGGACCTGGTTTCTTTCATGATTTCCGGCCCGGTAATGATCCAGGCACTGGAAGGCGAAGGCGCCGTGCTGAAAAATCGTGACCTGATGGGTGCTACCGATCCCAAGAAAGCTGATGCCGGCACCATTCGCGCTGATTTCGCCGACAGCATCGACGCCAATGCCGTCCATGGTTCTGACGCCGCCGAAACCGCCAAAGAAGAAATCGCTTTCTTCTTTGCGGGCATGAACGTTTACTCGCGTTAATGATGTCCGTCCCCATGCTTTGTCACCCCTTGTCCGGGTCGTCGCTTGTGTGGGGCGATTCAAGCTATCGCACGCTGCGATGACAACCAACCTTCTTGACTACGATCTGGAGGGGTTGGCCGCCTTTTGCGAGCAGCTGGGCCAGAAGCGCTTTCGTGCTACCCAGCTGTTTCGCTGGATTCACCAGAAAGGCGCATCCGACTTTGAGCAGATGACCGATCTGGCGAAATCGTTGCGGGAAAAGCTGGCCGTCTCGGCCCATGTTCAGGGGCTTAAAGTCGTGTCGCGACATGAGTCGGCTGACGGCACCATCAAATGGCTGTTTGACGTTGGCGCAGGCGACGTCATTGAAACCGTCTTCATTCCCGAAGCTGATCGCGGAACTCTTTGCATCTCATCCCAGGCCGGTTGCGCCGTGGGCTGCCGCTTTTGCTCGACCGGGCATCAGGGTTTCAGCCGCAACCTTACGACTGGCGAGATTATTTCCCAGTTGTGGTTTGCAGAACATTTCCTGCGCAAGCACCTGGGCCGGGACGAACGCGTCATTTCCAATGTGGTCATGATGGGCATGGGCGAGCCTCTGCAGAATTATTCCCAACTGGTGCCGGCGCTGAAAGTCATGCTCGATGACCATGGTTATGGGCTGTCGCGCCGCCGGGTCACGGTGTCCACTTCCGGCGTTGTGCCGATGATTGACCGGCTTGCCAATGATTGCCCGGTAGCGCTTGCCGTTTCGCTGCATGCGCCAGACGATGTGCTGCGCGATAACCTGGTTCCGCTGAACAAAAAATATCCGATTGCCGAGTTGCTGCAAGCCTGCGCCCGCTACCAGTCAGCTGCGCCACGCGACTTCATCACGTTTGAATACTGCATGCTCGATGGCGTCAATGACCAGCCCGGCCATGCGCGCGAGTTGGTGGCTCTGATGAAAACGCACGCTGTGGCTGGCTTGTCGTGCAAATTCAATCTGATTCCTTTTAATCCCTTTCCCGCTTCTGGATTGATCCGCTCGGAAATGCCGCAGGTTATGGCGTTTGCCAAAATTTTGATGGACGCGGGCATCGTCACTACCGTGCGCAAAACCCGTGGTGATGACATCGATGCGGCATGTGGCCAATTGGCCGGTGACGTGCAGGACCGCACGGGCGCCCGGCAACGCATGGCCGTACAACGTCAAAGTATGCTCGGCGCAATCAGGGTCGTTGTTGTCAAGGGAGATCCGGTATGAGGGCTATTTTCCATGGCGTCTGGATGTCAGCCTGCTGGGGCGCGGTGTTGCTGGCAGGATGTGTGAACCAGCCAGGCATAGTGGGCACAACCGGTAACCGCAGCGACCTGATCACCGATTCGGATGAAACCGACCAGCGCCGCCGCGCGCGACTGCGGGTGGAACTTGCTACCGGCTATTTTGAACAGGGCCAGACGAAAGTCGCGCTCGATGAAATCAAACAGTCGCTGGCCACCGATCCGACCTTTGTGGAGGCTTACAACCTGCGGGGGCTGGTGTACATGCGGCTCAATGACATACCGCTGGCCGAAGACAGTTTTCGCCGCGCGCTGGCTTTGAATCCGCGCGATGCCGACGTGGCGCATAACTATGGATGGCTGCTTTGTCAGCAGGCCCGCTACAGCGAGTCATTCAAATTTTTTGCACAGGCTGCTGCCAATCCTACCTACACTGACAAAGCCAAAACGCTGATGGCCCAAGGTGTGTGCCAGGTCAGAGCAGGACAGTCTTCCGAGGCTGAACAAAGCCTGATGCATTCTTATGAGCTTGATGCAGGCAACCCGGTGACCGGCTATAACCTGGCCAATCTCCTGTACGCGCGTGGTGACTTGACGCGTGCCCAGTTTTATATCCGCCGTCTGAATAACAGCGAGCTGGCCAATGCGCAAACCCTCTGGCTTGGAATCAAAACCGAGCGAAAGCTGAACAATCAGGAGGCGGTGGTTCAACTGGCCGACCAGCTGAGAAAACGTTTTCCCCAGTCTCCTGAGGCCGCCTCCTACGAAAAAGGTTCGTTCAATGAGTGAACATGACTCTGTGCTGCTTGCGCACCCTGACACGGCGCTTGCTAGCGTCTCCAGCTTCCATCAAGGGTCGCCGGGCGTTGAAACCACCGCCGGCACATTGCTTCGTGACGCCAGGCAGGCGCAGAGGCTGGATATTTCTGCACTGGCCGCGTCACTCAAGGTGTCCGTCCAGAAACTGCAGGCGCTGGAGCAGGACCGGTTTGATTTATTGCTTGATCCTGCTTTTGTTCGTGCGCTCGCTTCCAGCGTATGCCGGATGCTCAAGATTGACCCGGCTCTTGTGCTGCAGCGGCTGCCGCCCATCACTGCCTTCAATGTGACATCACAAAACAGGGGAATCAATACGCCATTTCGTTCAAGCGAAACAGGTTCGGGCTCGTCTTTTCGAATGCAGTTTTCACGGACCGCCGTTCTTGTCGGCCTTGCCTTGCTGCTCGGCGCGCTGGTTTTGATGTTCCTCCCCGTTATCCAGCAGGAAATGGCAAGGTACGGCTTCAAGGGTCAGGAAACTGCTCTAAAAAGTGAGCATGTTGAACCGGTTTCCACGGCAACGCTGGCGACAAGTCAGGTATTGATGGCGAGTGGCGCGTCTGCTGCATCTTCAAATCCACCCGCCGAGCCCCAGCAACCGCCCGCGACGCAAGCCTTCATGCCGATTTCTGCGGAGGCTCTCCCATCGGCTCAGCCAGTCAATGCCACGGATGCTGGTGCAAACTCCACGGTTACTTTCAGTGCAAAAAGTGAATCGTGGGTCAAGGTTACTGACGCGAACGGGGTGGTGGTGCTGAGCCGTACGCTTCGCACTGGCGAGTCTGCCGGTGCGTCTGGAGCGCTGCCACTGATTGCGGTGGTCGGCCGGGCTGATGCGATCCAGGTTCAGGTGCGTGGGAAGGCGTTTGACCTGAGCGCCGTCGCCAAGAGTAACGTTGCCCGATTCGAGGTTAAATAGTGCAACCCGGTCTGCCAATAGAGTCCGCTTTTCCAAAAGCGCGTCGCTCCCTCCAGTCTCAGGTGGTCTGGGGATCCCGTGTGGTGACAGTTGGTGGCAATGCACCGGTACGGGTCCAGTCAATGACCAATACCGATACGGTGGATGCCATTGGCACGGCCATTCAGGTCAAGGAGCTGGCGCTTGCAGGCTCCGAAATGGTCCGAATCACCGTCAATACGCCCGAGGCTGCCGCCGCTGTGCCCCATGTGCGTGAGCAGCTTGACCGCATGGGCATTGATGTGCCGTTGATTGGAGATTTCCATTACAACGGCCACCGCCTGCTGACCGATTACCCCGCCTGTGCCGAAGCGCTGTCCAAGTACCGGATCAACCCTGGCAATGTAGGCAAGGGCAACAAGCGTGACACGCAGTTTGGCCAGATGATTGAAGCGGCCATGCGCTGGAACAAGGCTGTGCGAATCGGCGTGAACTGGGGCAGCCTGGATCAGGAACTGCTCGCCAGCCTGATGGATGAGAACAATGCGCGAGCCACGCCCTGGGACGCCAGGCAGGTTATGTACGAGGCGCTGATTACCTCTGCCATTGATTCTGCCCAGCGTGCTGAAGAAATGGGCCTTCGCCGCGACCAGATCATCCTGTCTTGCAAGGTCAGCGGTGTCCAGGACCTGATTTCGGTGTACCGCGAACTGGCAAAACGCACGGATCACGCGCTTCACCTCGGTCTGACCGAAGCGGGCATGGGCACCAAGGGAACGGTAGCGTCGGCAACCGCGTTGTCCATTTTGCTGCAGGAAGGTATAGGAGACACTATTCGCGTCTCCTTGACGCCCCAGCCCGGCGAGGCCCGCACCCAGGAAGTGGTGATTGCTTCTGAAATCCTGCAGGCCCTGGGCTTGCGCACCTTTGTGCCGAGCGTGACGGCATGCCCGGGTTGCGGGCGCACCACCAGCACCACTTTTCAGGAACTGGCCAAGCAGATCGACGACTTCCTGCGCGCGCAGATGCCGGTCTGGCGCGAGCAATACCCGGGCGTTGAAGCGCTCAGGGTCGCCGTCATGGGCTGCATCGTCAATGGCCCGGGTGAAAGCAAACATGCCGATATCGGCATCAGTTTGCCCGGCTCTGGTGAAGCACCGGCCGCGCCGGTATTTATTGATGGCGAAAAAAGACTGACCCTGCGCGGTGACAACATTGCGCAGGAGTTCCAGGTCATCGTTGAAAACTACATTGAAAAACGTTTTAGCGCGCACGCTGCCGCCCAAGCTTCCTGACTACATGCCTGAAAAAATGACTGCCGGCCGGGTGGAGAAGTCCGCACTGGCCAAACCCGAAAAACTGGCTGCCGTCAAAGGCATGAACGACATCCTGCCGCCGGATTCGGCGCGCTGGGAATGGTTTGAAGACAAGGTGCGCAACTTGATGGGGCGGTATGCCTACCGCAATATCCGCACGCCGATCCTTGAGCACACCCAGCTCTTTGTGCGGGGTATCGGCGAGGTGACCGATATTGTCGAAAAGGAAATGTATTCTTTTGAAGACCGTTCGGACAAGCATGGCGACCACGACCACCTGAGCATGCGGCCCGAAAATACCGCCAGCGTTGTTCGCGCGGTCACCGAGCACAACCTGCTCTATGACGGTGGCAAGCGCCTTTATTACATGGGCCCGATGTTTCGCCGCGAACGGCCGCAACGGGGTCGTTATCGCCAGTTCCACCAGATGGGTGCCGAAGCGCTGGGCTTTGCCGGCCCCGAGGTCGATGCTGAACTGATTTTGCTGGCTGCTGCGTTGTGGAAGGAACTTGGACTGACCGACTGGCGACTGGAAATCAACAGCCTGGGTCAGCCCGCCGAACGCGCCCAGCACCGCGCCCAGCTGATCACCCATTTCCAGCAGCATGCCGATTCGCTGGACGAAGAGGCGAAGCGGCGTTTGCACCGCAACCCGCTGCGCATTCTTGACACCAAAAACCCTGCCATGAATGCTGTGGTTGAAAGCGCGCCCCGACTGATCGATTTTCTGGGTCCGCAGTCGCTGGCGCATTTTGAGGGGGTGAAAGCCATTCTCGATGCCAACAGCATTCCCTGGATACTTAACCACCGTCTGGTGCGCGGGCTGGACTATTACAACCTCACGGTGTTCGAGTTCGTGACTGATCGATTGGGCGCGCAGGGAACCATTTGCGCTGGTGGCCGCTATGACTACCTGATCGAGCAGATAGGCGGCAAAGCTGCGCCTGCCGTGGGATGGGCATTGGGCGTTGAACGGGTACTGGAACTCATCAAGGAGCAGGGCACGTTGATTGCGCTTCCGGTGCTGGACGCATACGCGGTGATTCCTGAAACTTCTGCCCTGCCGGTCGTTTTGCAAGCGCTGCAGGCCCTGCGTGCGGCAGGGGTGAGCATACAGATGCACGCAGGTGCCACGGCAGAAGGCATGGGCAGCATGAAGTCGCAGTTCAAACGGGCTGATGGCAGCGGAGCCCGGTTTGCGCTGATTTTTGGTGCCGCTGAGTTGGCTCAAGGCAGCGTTGCGGTGAAACCCTTGCGGGGCGAGAAAGCCGAGGCTGCACAGGTTCAGACACTTCAACCGCTGAACAATGTGGGCGCATGGGCCCACACCCTGCGCACTCAAGCTTCGATGATTTAAGCGCCAGTTTTGGCACTCTACAATCACCCCAATTCAATCCGCCCCACGATGGGGTAGAACCAGCAGATTTTTATGGCAAAACACCTCGATTTGGAAGAGCAGGAACAGCTTGATGAACTCAAGCATTTCTGGAAACAGTACGGCAACCTGATTACCTGGGTGCTGATCGCAGTTTTAGGGGCTTTTGCCGCCTGGAACGGGTATCAGTACTGGCAGCGTAGCCAGGCTGCACAGGCTTCGGTGATGTATGACGAAATCGAGCGCGCCGTGAAGTCCGGCGACACTTCCAGGATTGACCGCTCGCTGGCGGACATGAAAGAGCGTTTCGGCAATACCACTTATGCCCAGCAAGCTGCCCTTCTGGCCGCCAAGGCCTATTACGACAAAGGCAATGTCGAGGGTTCCCGCGCCGCCTTGACCTGGGTTGCCGAGAAAACGTCCGATCAGGGCTACCAGGCTGCTGCCAAACTGCGACTTGCCGGAATCCTGTTTGAAAAAAAGGCCTATGACGAAGCCTTGCAGCAGGTAACGGGCGATTTTCCGAAAGATTTTGCCGGCCTGGTCGCCGACCGGCGCGGCGATATCCTGACGGCTCAGGGCAAAAAAGCTGAAGCCAAAGCGGAATACGAAAAAGCCTGGAAAGGCCTTGACGAGCGTGCTGAATTCCGGCGCCTGGTGGAGGTCAAGCTCAATGCACTGGGCGTCGACCCCACTGCAGGGCAGGTCAAATTGGCAGCCACTGCGCAAAATGTCCGGGTGAATAAATGATCAAGCAGTCTTTTAGGTCTTTCGCGCTTGTTGCACGGGTGCCTATAGCTATCATTTTAGTAGCGTTTCTGGCAGGCTGCTTTGGTGGCGTGAAAAAGCCTCAACCCGCAGAATTGGAGCCAGTGGCGGCTCTGGTATCGGCCCGCCAAAGCTGGAATATTCGCATTGGTACCGTCAATTTTCCGCTGGATGTGAGCGTATCGGGTAACAGCGTCGGTGTTGCCAGCGACGACGGCACCGTGGCGCTGCTGGATGCGCAGACCGGTCGCGACATCTGGCGTATGGCTCTGAAAACCCCGATCGCTGCCGGCGTTGGAAGTGATGGAAAAGTCCTGGCGGTGGTGACGAAAGCGAACGAAGTTGTTGCAATGCAGGGCGGGCTTGAGCTTTGGCGTCAAAAGCTGAGTGCTCAGGCCTTCACGGCGCCTTTTGTTGCTGGCGAGCGCGTTTTTGTTCTCGCTGCAGACCGTTCGGTCAATGCTTTTGACGGGCAGACTGGCCGCAAATTGTGGACGCAGCAGCGTCCCACCGAGCCTTTGGTTTTGCGCCAGTCGGGTGTGATGCTTGCCGTCGGCGATACGCTGGTGGTTGGACTGGGCGGCCGTCTGGCAGGCCTGAATCCCTCCAGCGGCAGCATTCTGTGGGAAACACCTATTGCCTCGCCACGCGGCATCAATGATGTGGAGCGGCTGGTTGATCTGGTCGGCCGTGTCAGCCGGGACGGCAATAATGTCTGCGCGCGCGCTTTTCAGGCCAGCATTGGATGTGTCAATGCCGCCCGTGGCAGCCTGCTCTGGACCAAGCCCGCCAACGGCATTCAAGGAATTCATGGCGACGACCGCCTGCTGTTCGGCACCGAAGCTGACGGCACGGTCATTGCCTGGAAACGTGCCGACGGCGAGCGTGCCTGGTCATCCGAGCGTTTGCGTTACCGTGGCCTTACCGCGCCGCTGGTTGCCGGGCGCTCCATCGCCATCGGCGACGCCACCGGCTTCATCCACCTGCTGTCGCGGGAAGACGGCTCTTTGCTCAACCGCCTGCCTACTGACGGCTCGGCTATTGCCGCAGCTCCGGTGCTTGCAGGCACTGCCCTGATCGCCGTCACGCGAAACGGCGGCGTTTACGGCTTCCAACCTGAATAACGGCATTCTTGCCGGAAATTGATTGCTGATTTGATGAAACCTGTCATAGCGTTAGTTGGCCGCCCGAATGTGGGCAAGTCAACGCTTTTTAACCGGTTGACCAAGACGCGGGATGCGATCGTAGCCGACTTCGCCGGGCTGACGCGTGATCGTCATTACGGCAATGGCGAGTTGGGCCCGCACGAGTACATTGTGATTGACACCGGCGGTTTCGAGCCTGATGCCACGAGCGGTATTTACAAGGAAATGGCCAAGCAAACCCGGCAGGCCGTTGCTGAAGCGGATGTCGTGATTTTTGTGGTTGATGCGCGGGCTGGCATCAGCGCGCAAGACCACGACATTGCCAGGTACCTGCGCAAGCTGGGCAAGCCGACCGTGTTGGCAGCCAACAAGGCAGAGGGCCTGCCGGAAGGCTCTCAGGTAGCAGAATTTTTCGAGCTGGGCCTGGGTGAGATGCTGGCGGTTTCTGCGTCGCACGGGCAGGGCATGCGTACGCTGGTGGACATGGCCCTGGCATCCCTCAATCTGCCCGATGAGCCAGAGGACGCCGAGCCGCAGGACCCGACGGTCATCAGGCTGGCCGTCGCAGGCCGACCCAACGTCGGTAAATCCACGCTGATCAATACCTGGCTTGGCGAAGAGCGTCTGGTCGCGTTTGACCTGCCCGGAACCACCCGTGACGCCATCTCGGTACCGTTTGAGCATGCCGGGCAGAAGTTTGAGCTGATTGATACGGCAGGACTTCGCCGCAAGGGCAAGGTTTTCGAGGCGATTGAAAAGTTTTCGGTCGTCAAGACGCTGCAGGCGATTGAAAAGTCCAACGTTGTGCTGCTGCTGCTGGATGCAACGCAAGGCGTGACCGATCAGGACGCGCATATTGCCGGCTACATTCTTGAAAATGGCCGTGCGGTGGTGCTGGCCGTCAACAAATGGGATGCGGTGGACTCCTACCAGCGCGAATTGCTGCAGCGTTCCATTGAGACCCGGCTGGGTTTCCTGAAATTCGCGTCGATTCACCATATCTCGGCCATCAAGCGGCAGGGCCTGGGTCCTGTCTGGAAATCCATTGTTCAGGCGCATGCTTCGGCCAACCGCAAAATGTCCACGCCGGTCCTGACTCGCCTTTTGATGGAAGCCGTGCAGTTCCAGCAGCCCCAGCGTTCGGGCATATTCCGGCCCAAGCTGCGCTATGCGCACCAGGGCGGCATGAATCCCCCCATCATCATCATCCACGGCAATTCGCTGGAGCATGTGACCGAGGCTTACAAGCGGTATCTGGAAGGGCGTTTTCGCAAAGAGTTTGATCTGGTTGGCACGCCCATGCGAATCCAGATGAAAAGCTCGCACAACCCGTTCACCGATAAGGAATAGGCCTCAGACTACACGCCTGTCCAAACGGGTGTGGTATGGTCAAAGTCCATTAACTTTTAAACACGGAACATATCGTGAGCAATAATAAAAGCCAGTTGCTGCAGGATCCGTTTCTCAACACCCTGCGTCGTGAGCATGTGCCTGTTTCGATTTATCTCGTTAACGGGATCAAATTGCAGGGTCAGATCGAATCCTTCGATCAATACGTGGTTTTGCTTCGCAATACTGTGACCCAAATGGTTTACAAGCATGCCATTTCCACCATCGTTCCCGGTCGCGCTGTGAGCTTTTCGACCGCCGAGTCCGAAGAAGCCCCGACCAGCTGAGTACGCACAACACCTCGGTGAAAACACAAGCACTCGCCCTTCTGGTAGGGGTTGATCTGGGCCTTCCCAATTTTGATGCTGATCTGCTGGAACTGGGTTTGCTTGCGCAAACTGCGGGCCTGCAGCCAGTGGGACGCATCACATGCAAA
Organism: Polaromonas sp.; assembly: GCA_043779865.1. Lineage (GTDB taxonomy): Bacteria > Pseudomonadota > Gammaproteobacteria > Burkholderiales > Burkholderiaceae_C > Polaromonas. The sequence continues at coordinate 11,598 of JAYWDL010000503.1, read as the reverse complement.
CGCAAGGCGCCCGACGCCGCGCTCTTCATTGGTTCGGGCAAGGCCGACGAAATAAAGATGCTGGCACTTGACACGGGTGCTACGGAAATCCTGTTTGATCAGTCGCTGAGCCCGGCTCAGCAACGCAACCTGGAAAGGCATCTGGAAATGCCGGTCAATGACCGGACGTTGCTGATCCTCGAAATTTTTGCCCAACGTGCCCGCAGCCACGAAGGCAAGCTTCAGGTGGAACTGGCGCGGCTGCAGTACGTGTCAACGCGCCTGGTCAGGCGATGGTCTCACCTGGAACGGCAGACGGGTGGTGCCGGTGTTCGCGGCGGTCCCGGCGAGAAGCAGATCGAGCTTGACAAGCGCATGATCGGCGACGCCATCAAGCGGACCAAGGAGCGCCTTGCCAAAGTCAAGAAGCAGCGGCAAACGCAGCGAAAGCAGCGCGAGCGGCGCAACTCCTTCACGATTTCGCTGGTGGGATATACCAACGCCGGAAAATCCACGCTTTTTAACGCACTCGTCAAGGCCCGCGCTTACACCGCTGATCAGCTTTTTGCCACGCTCGACACGACGACTCGCCAGCTTTATCTGGGCGAGGGCGGTCGATCTGCATCGCTTTCTGACACGGTTGGTTTTATCCGTGATTTGCCGCACGGGCTGATCGACGCGTTTGCTGCCACGCTGCAGGAGGCTGCCGATGCAGACCTGCTGCTGCATGTCGTCGATGGCTCAAATCCTGATTATCTTGAGCAAATTGAGCAGGTGCAGCGCGTGCTTTCCGAAATTGGCGCGGCTGACGTGCCGCAAATCCTTGTGTTCAACAAGCTCGACGCTATTGAAAAAAACAGTTTGCCCCTGCAGTTGAAAGACCTGTTCGAACTCAGGGCGGCCTTTGAAGGATCCAGCCGCAGTGTTGAACGGGTGTTTGTCAGTGCTCACACAGGCGAAGGCTTGCCGCTGCTTCGTGACTTGCTGGCCAGCCAGGCGGCTACTGTGCAGACAAACGAAATTCTCCAGGCTGCTGACCCTGCCTGATTGGGCAGGTTCATTAGGCACAATACCGGTGTTATAAAAAAGTGAGTTTCATTCCATGAATCTGAATCCCGTGCTGCAGACGTTGACGACCCTTCCGGGTCGGCTCAAACAACGCGCCCAAGGCATGTTCAACCTCAATGATCCGCGTTGGGGCAGGGACGAGGACAAATCATCTTCTGATGAAGCCCGGCCAGAGATTTCCCGTGAAGACAAACAGCCGCCCAAACCAGCCAATCGTCCGCAGGGTCAAAAGCCCAATCAGGGTCCGCCTGATCTGGATGAATTGTGGCGTGATTTCAATCGCAAGCTGGGCGGTTTGTTTGGTGGCGCGAAAAATGGTGGCAACCGGGGGGGCTTTGGCGGTGGCGGAAACAAGGGCCCCAATGGTGGCGGGTTTCAGCCCGACATGAAAAGCGCAGGCATTGGCGTTGGACTGATTGCCAGTGTGGCTGTGCTGATCTGGCTGGGCACCGGTTTTTTTATCGTGCAAGAGGGCCAGCAAGCCGTGATCACCCAGTTTGGCAAATACCATTCGACGGTTGGCGCAGGTTTTAACTGGCGCTTGCCTTATCCCATACAACGCCATGAAATCGTGGTGGTGACACAGATTCGTTCGGTCGATGTGGGCCGTGACGTCGTTATCAAGGCTACGGGTCTACGCGATTCGGCCATGCTGACGGAAGATGAGAACATTGTTGAAATCAAGTTTGCCGTGCAATACCGCTTGAGCGATGCGCGTGCGTACCTGTTTGAGAGCAAGGACCCGGCCGCAGCGGTGGTTCAGGCTGCCGAGACTGCGGTGCGCGAAGTGGTTGGAAAAATGAAGATGGATCTGGCGCTTGCTGAGGAGCGCGACCAGATCGGGCCGCGCGTAAGGGCCCTCATGCAAACCATACTTGACCGCTACAAGGTCGGCGTCGAAGTGGTCGGCATCAATCTTCAGCAAAGCGGGGTGCGCCCCCCTGAGCAGGTACAGGCAGCATTTGATGATGTGCTGAAGGCCGGACAGGAACGCGAGCGCGCCAAGAACGAAGCCCAGGCTTATGCCAACGACGTGATTCCGCGTGCCGTGGGTTCCGCTTCGCGACTGAAAGAAGAGTCGGATGCGTACAAGGCGCGCATCGTCGCCCAGGCCCAGGGTGATGCGCAACGTTTCAACTCGGTGCTGACCGAGTACCAGAAAGCGCCGCAGGTCACGCGCGACCGCATGTACACGGACGCCATGCAGCAGGTTTATTCCAATGTCACCAAGGTGCTGGTTGAGTCGCGCCAGGGCTCGAACCTGCTGTATCTGCCGCTCGACAAAATCATGCAGATGACTGGTCAAGGCGGCGCTGCAGCGGGAACCGATATGTCGCTGCCTTCGGGTAGCGGGTCTGCGTCTCCTGCGGCAGTTCCTTCACTGCCGACAAGCAGCCTGCCCGTTGATGCCCGCACACGTGATGCTGCCCGCACCCGTGACCGTGAAACCCGTTAAGGAAGAAAAACGTGAATAGAGTCGGATTGATTGTTTCTTCTTTGCTGGTGGCCCTGGTGCTTATCAGTTCCACGCTGTTTGTGGTTGACCAGCGCCAGTTTGGTGTGGTGTATGCGCTGGGCCAGATCAAGGATGTGATTACCGAGCCCGGCCTTCACATGAAGCTGCCGCCGCCCTTCCAGAACGTCTCTTATCTCGACAAGCGTCTGTTGGTACTTGACAGCGTTGATGCCGAGCCGATGCTGACCGCTGAAAAGCAGCGCGTTGTGATTGACTGGTATGTTCGCTGGCGAATCACCCAGCCGACTGAGTACATCCGTGTTGTCGGGCTTGATGAAAAAGCCGGTGCGAATCAGCTTAACCGTGTGGTCCGCAATGCTTTTCAGGAAGAAATCAACAAGCGCACGGTGAAGGACTTGCTGTCGCTGAAACGCGAAGCACTGATGGCCGACGTCAAGCGCGAGGTGCTGCAGGTCGTCCAGGGAGCCAAGCCGTGGGGTGTTGATGTGGTCGATGTGCGCATCACGCGCATGGATTATGTGGAAGCGATTACCGACTCGGTTTACAAGCGCATGGTGGCTGAGCGTCAGCGTGTGGCCAATGAGCTGCGCTCAACGGGTGCTGCTGAAGGTGAAAAAATCCGCGCGGATGCAGACCGGCAGCGTGAAGTCACCGTAGCCAATGCCTATCGTGATGCGCAGAAGGTCAAGGGTGAGGGTGATGCCGAAGCCGCCCGAACCTTTGCAGAATCGTTTGGCCGGGATCCCCAGTTCGCCCAGTTTTACCGAAGCCTCGATGCCTACAAGGCCAGCTTCAGCAAGAAAAGCGACGTGATGGTGCTTGATCCTTCGTCCGATTTTTTCAAGGCCATGCGCGGCTCTGGTGCGGCTGGTAATAAATAAAATCAGCTGCGGGTTTAACAGCACTGGCATTATTGCTATTGGTTGAGGGGCTGCTGCCGCTGATTTCACATGCAGAGTGGCGCCGCCTGTTTGCGCAGATTTTTGCTCTGGGCAGCGGCCAGATCTGCTTTCCGGACTTTTCATCTCGGACGCTGGCGTCATTTCCCTGGCGTTGCCTGCTTGACGACAAGCTGATCACGCGTGCTTTCTGAAGGTAAATCCGCGTCATGACCGACTGCGGTATTTCCGGCTGATCGTGGCTCTGTGCCGCTTGCTGCCAAAGGCAGTTCCAAGCCCGGTAAAATCCCCCTTTTTAACAGCTTACGAAAATTACAATGCCCGCCTGGTCGTCGTCTTGGCAATTGCCAGATCAAATTGCCGATGTCCTGCCCTCCGAGGCGCGTCATATTGAAGAATTGCGCCGCCTGTTTCTGGACACCGCCCGCAGCTATGGTTATGAGCTGGTCATGCCCCCGCTGCTGGAGCATCTGGAATCGCTGCTCACTGGAACGGGGGAGGCGCTGGACCTGCAGACGTTCAAGCTGGTCGATCAGCTGTCAGGCCGAACCCTGGGCCTGCGCGCCGATACCACGCCCCAGGTTGCCCGCATTGATGCGCACCTGCTGAATCGCAGCGGCGTGGCCCGTCTTTGCTACTGCGGCCCTGTGCTGCATACCCGTGCCGACCGTCCTTCCGCCACCCGTGAGCCCTTGCAGTTTGGTGCGGAAATATACGGCCATGCCGGACTCGAAGCCGATCTTGAAGCCCAGCTGCTCGCGCTGCAAGGTTTGAAGGTAGCGGGCGTCACGAATCTGGTGGTGGACATGGCGGACGCCCGTATCGTTACCAGCCTGCTGGCCGGCGCTACTTTGAGCGCCCGGATGCTGGCGCAGATTCATTCGGCGCTGGCCGCCAAGGATGCAAGCGAACTTGACAGCCTTACCGCCAGTCTCAAGGACGCAATTTCATCTGAAGCGCGCGCAGGCCTGAAAGCACTGCTGCAACTCTACGGCGACGATCAAGTTCTGGTTGAGGCTGAAAAAATCCTTCCGCCCTCGCCGGGGCTGCGCAGCGCGCTACAAAATTTGAAGTGGCTGGCCTCCCGGGTCTCGCCAGGAGGCGATGTCAGGGTCAGTTTTGACCTGGCCGACCTGCGCGGCTATGCCTATTACAGCGGCACCCGTTTTGCCATTTACGGGCAGGGCGCCGAACTGGCCCGCGGCGGCCGTTACGACGAGGTGGGAGCCGTATTCGGCCGCAGCCGCCCGGCAGCCGGTTTTAGCCTGGATTTGAAGGAACTCGTCAGCATCCTGCCACCCCGGCCCTTGAAAGCTGCCATTTGCGCGCCGTGGGACGGCGACGACGCCAGCCTGCATGCCACCATTGCCAGCTTGCGGGCGGGCGGAGAAACCGTGACCTGCGTCCTGCCCGGCCACGAAAATGAAGTCAATGAATTTGACTGCGACCGCGAACTGGCAGAGGTCGCCGGTCAATGGGTGGTCCAGTACCGAAATTAAGCCGTATCAAAAGCGGTGCGAAAGCCGTGCGACGGGCCAGATCCCGGGCCGGCTTTATCTACAGAACCTTAACGAGAAGTGAAGATGACAAACAAATCAAGCGCAGCCACCGGCCGCAATGTCGTGGTCGTGGGCACCCAGTGGGGCGATGAAGGCAAGGGCAAGCTGGTCGACTGGCTGACCGAGATGTCGCAGGGCGTGGTGCGCTTCCAGGGCGGCCACAACGCCGGCCACACGCTGGTCATCAACGGTGTCAAGACCGCCTTGCACCTGATTCCCAGCGGCATCATGCGCCCGGGAGTGAAATGCTACATTGGCAATGGCGTTGTGCTGTCGGCTGCCAAACTGTTTGAAGAAATTGAGGGGCTTGAAAAAGCCGGTGTCGAGGTGCGTTCACGCCTGCGCATCAGCGAAGCCTGTCCGCTGATCCTGCCATTTCATGCGGCCATCGACATTGCCCGCGAGGCCTTCCGCGAAAAGGGCGGCACCGAGAAGATTGGCACCACCGGCCGCGGCATTGGCCCGGCCTATGAAGACAAAATCGCCCGCCGTGCGCTGCGCGTGCAGGATCTGAAGCACCCTGAACATTTTGCCGCCAAGCTGCGCGAACTGCTGGACCTGCACAACTTTGTGCTGACCGGCTATCTGCACGCACCGGCGATTGACTTTGACTCGGTGTACAGTGAAGCCATGCGCCATGCGGAACTGCTCAAGCCGATGATGGCCGACGTCTCGCGCGAGCTTAATGACGCGCACAAGGGCGGCGCCAACCTGCTGTTCGAAGGCGCACAGGGCACCTTTCTCGACGTGGACCACGGCACTTATCCGTATGTCACCTCCAGCAACTGCGTGGCGGGCAATGCCTCGGCAGGCGCCGGCGTAGGCCCGGGCATGCTGCACTACATCCTGGGCATTACCAAGGCTTATTGCACCCGCGTCGGCGGCGGACCTTTCCCGACCGAGCTGGACTGGGAAGCGCCCGGCACGGTCGGCTACCACCTCAGCACCGTGGGTGCTGAAAAAGGCGTGACGACCGGGCGCAGCCGCCGCTGCGGCTGGTTTGATGCGGCCTTGCTCAAGCGCTCGGCGCAGGTCAATGGCCTGTCAGGCCTGTGCATAACCAAGCTTGACGTGCTCGACGGTATTGAAGAATTAAAACTATGCACCGGCTACGAACTGGACGGCCGCATCACCGATATTTTGCCGATGGGCGCAGATGATATTGCCGGCTGCGTGCCGATTTACGAAACCATGCCGGGCTGGAGCCAGAGCACCGTGGGCGTCACGCAGTACGAGCAGCTGCCCGCCGCAGCGCAGTATTACCTCAGGCGGATTGAAGAAATTACCGGCGTGCCGATTGACATGATTTCCACCAGCCCGGACCGCGACCACACCATCCTGCTGCGTAACCCCTACGCAGCCTGAGTCCCGAAATTTGAGCGAAACACGCCGCTTGCGCAATAAGTACGTGCGCAAGCAGCTCTTAAATCAGGAGCAATTCCATGTTGACCGAAGACGGCAGGCATCTCTATGTCAGCTACGACGAATACCACAACCTGATTGAAAAACTGGCCCTGAAGGTTTACCAGTCCGACTGGGAGTTCGACACCATCTTGTGCCTGGCGCGTGGCGGCATGCGCCCGGGCGATATCCTTTCCCGCATCTTTGACAAACCGCTGGCCATCATGTCCACCAGTTCTTACCGGGCTGACGCCGGCACGGTGCAGGGCGAGCTGGACATCGCGCGCTTCATCACCACGCCCAAGGGCGAAATTGCCGGCAGGGTTCTGCTGGTGGACGATCTGGCTGATTCCGGGCTGACCCTGAAAGCCGTGATTCACCAGTTGCGAAATAACTACCCGCCAATTACCGAATTGCGAAGCGCGGTGATCTGGACCAAGGGCGTTTCCTGCTTCCAGGCCGATTATTCGGTGGAACAACTGCCCACCAATCCCTGGATTCACCAGCCGTTTGAAAGCTACGACGCGCTGACGCCGTTGCAGTTGATGGACAAGTGGAAGATATAGGAACCCCTCTGTAAGCTACAGGTCTGCGCCTGCGGCTAGGAGCACATGCCGTTAACATCGGCGAATGAGCTTTCCATCCACCCAGCTGATTCACCACCCCTACACGCCGCCAGCCGGCTTTGAAGCCGTTCCACCGGCAGTTCACAAGGCTTCAACAATCATTTTTCCAAGCGTCGCAGCGCTGCGCAGCCGCGACTGGAAGCACAAGACCGGCTATACCTACGGCCTGCACGGCACGCCGACTACCTTCACGCTGGAAGAGCGCATCGCCACGCTGGAAGGCGGAAAATTCTGCACGCTGGTGCCCAGCGGCTTGGCAGCGGTGGTGCTGGTGGACATGGCCTTTCTGAAATCGGGCGATGAGGTATTGATTCCCGACAACGCTTATGGTCCCAACAAAGCGTTTGCCCAAGCCGAACTGGCCTCCTGGGGCGTCAGTTGCCAGTTTTATGACCCGATGAATCCTGCTGACCTGGCGGCAAGACTCAACCGGGAAACCCGGCTGGTCTGGCTGGAAGCGCCTGGTTCCATCACGCTGGAGTTTCCGGACCTTCCCGCGCTGGTCGCCGTTGTCAAGGCGCATAACGAATCGCCCGGCCAGGCGCACCGCCAAGGCACCGTCACCGCGCTGGACAACACCTGGGGCGCGGGTCTGGCCTTCAATGCCTTCACGCTCGGTGCCGATATTTCAGTGCAGGCGCTGACCAAATACCCGAGCGGAGGTGCTGATGTGCTGATGGGCTCGGTCGTGACCCACAGCGAAGCGCTGCACCTCCAGATTCATTTCTGCCACATGCGCGTGGGTTATGGCGTGAGCGGCAATGATGCCGAACTTGTGCTGCGCGGCCTGAATAGCATGGCCTTGCGCTATGCCGCCCAGGACGCCGCCACGCGCCAGCTGGCGACCTGGCTGCAGAGCCAGCCACAAGTTGCCACCGTGCTGCATCCCGCTTTGCCTGATTCGCCGGGCCATGCGGTATGGAAGCGCGACTGCAGCGGCGCGGCCTGCCTGTTCAGCGCAGTGTTCAAGCCCGAGTTCACGCAAGACCGGATAGACCGTTTTTGCGACAGCCTGCAACTCTTCAAACTGGGCTACAGCTGGGCCGGGCCGATGAGCCTGTGCGTGCCTTACGACATGCCTGCACTGCGCACCGTCACGCCCTGGCCACACCCGGGGATTCTGGTGCGCTTTTCAGTCGGCCTGGAGGCGGTCGCCGACCTGCAGGCCGACATCGCCCAGTCACTGCAAAGGATGTGATTTAAGCCCAATGCTGTTCACTTAAGCCGTTCGCCCTGAGTCTGTCAAAGGGGCTCGTCGCGTAAACAAAGCTTCGACACGCTAACTTGGACGGGTTTGGGTGGCTAACTGAACAACATTGGATTTAAGCCTGATTGCAATGCATTACAGTAAGGGTTACCTATTCACGAAAGTTAAGCTGTGGCAACTCCCAATTACTCTTACGAAAAGCGCCAGAAGGAGCTTGCGAAAAAACGCAAAAAAGAAGACAAGCTCAAGCGCAAGGGCGAAGGAAAGCCTGATGACGGTGACGTGCCCCGTGACGGTGTGCCGGATCAGGACAACGTGAGCGAGGCCCAGCTTGGCATACCGCCCGCTGGCTCCCCTCCCTGAATTCAAGAAAAAAAGCCTTCCAGCGCTATAGGGATGTGCGCAAATAGCTATTTATTTGATAGCGAAACCACCCACTAATCCGACATCGCCGCCACTGGTGATGCCGGTTTTTTTATGCCTCAAGCCTCAGCCAGCAGCGACTGCGCCAGTTCAGTCATGGCTACCACGCTGCGATCGCGTGGCGCCAGACCGCGCGCCGTTTCATACTGCGTGAAGTTGCGGTGCATCGACTGCAGATAGACCGGGTCGTAATGCCTGAACAGCAATTCGCGCACCACCGACGCCACATCGCCGCTGCGGGCGCGCGCCTGCCAGTCCTGCACCGTGGCCTTGCCGCGGGCTTCGGTCAGCGCCATCAGCCGGTCGCAGAAAAACTCGATGTCCCTGACGAAAAAATCATAGTCTTCGAGCAGCAACGCCACCCGATCGTCTTCGGGAAGTTCCAGATTCAGGCAGGGACTTGCCCGCATCGCCGCAATCAATCCTTCCGGCACAGCGACATTGCCGACTTTTTTGCTTTCGCTTTCAATATAGACCGGCCGCGCAGCGTCGAAGCCGTGCAGGGCAGCCCAGATGCGGCTGTCAAACGCCTTCTGACTGGGCTGCGCCAAGCCGGGAATCACGCCCAGCACCGAGCTGCGGTGACAGGCCAGCGCTTCCAGGTCCAGCACCTGAGCGCCAAGCGCCGCCAGCGCCTGCAGCAGCCGGGTCTTGCCCGAACCGGTTGGGCCGCAGACTACCCGATAGCTATGCTGCGCTGCCAGTTGCGGCAAATCCTCTACCAGCGCCGCCCTGAAGGCTTTGTAGCCGCCATCGACCAACGTGACCTTGAAACCGATCTGGTCAAGGATTAGCGCCAGCGAACCGCTGCGCTTGCCGCCGCGCCAGCAATACACCAGTGGCTGCCAGTCCCGGGGCTTGTCCAGCACGTTACGCTGAATGTGTTCGGCGATGTTTTTGGCGACCAGGGCCGCGCCCAGTTTTTTGGCCTCGAACTGGCTGATCTGCTTGTACTGGGTGCCAACTATTTTTCTCTCGTCGTCATGCAGGCTGGGCCAGTTCACCGCGCCGGGAAGGTGGTCTTCGGCATACTCGCCCTCGGACCTGGCATCAATCACATCGGAAAAGCTGTCAAGTTTGCCAAGTACTTCCGTGGCTGAAATGCGGTCAAGGCTCACTGGATGAGCTTTTTCAGGGCAGGCCATACATTGGCCAGCATTCTGGCTTGCGATTGCTCGTTGGGGTGAATGCGGTCGGCCTGGAAGTTGGCAGCGGCGCCATCCCCATCGGCAATACCGTTGAGGAAAAAGGGCACCAGCGCTACATTTTCAGCCCTTGCCACCTTGGCAAAAAGGTTTGAAAAGGCAGCACCATACGCACTGCCATAGTTGGGCGGAACCTGCATGCCGACCAGCAGGACTTTGGCACCGGATTTTTTCGAGGCCTGCGTCATGGCCGCCAGATTTTTCTCGGTCATGTCCAGTGGCAAGCCGCGCAACGCATCGTTGCCGCCCAGCTCGATCACCACCGTGGCCGGTTTGTGCTGCGCCAGCAGGGCCGGCAGGCGCGAGCGCCCGCCTGAAGTGGTGTCGCCGCTGATACTGGCGTTGATCACCTTGACATTCGTGTTCTCTCTGGCCAGCTGTTTTTCAAGCAATGGCACCCAGCCCGTGCCGCGCTTGAGGCCGTATTCGGCACTCAGTGAATCGCCGACAACCAAAATCGTAGTGGCTGCCGGGGTCTTTGCCTGAGCCTGCGTCTGAGCCTGAGCCTGAGGCATGCCGGGCGCACCCAGCAAGGCCGTCATCAGCAGTGCGCCAAAGGGCTTGGCCCATCGGCTTCGTGCTGCAAGCCCGAGCTTGCTACAGTCTGCAAAAGCAAATTTAAAGTTTTCTGATAAGGCTGACATGGTTGAATCTGTGGTTTCTGTGAATGGTGACGTTTCTTCAACGTCCTCAACGTTAATGGAGTCTGTCAGCTCTCCAATTGTTTCCGTTGAGCATGTTTTCAAGTCGGTAACTGACTCCACCGGCACATTGACCATTTTGCGCGATATTGATTTTGTGCTTCAGGCGCGTGAAACAGCGGCCATCGTCGGCGCATCCGGGTCGGGTAAAAGCACGCTGCTGTCCATCATCGCCGGGCTGGACACGCCGACCCAGGGCACGGTACGGCTGGCGGGGCAGGACATTTTCGCGCTCAGTGAAGACGACCGTGCGGCCCTGAGGGCGCAAAAAGTCGGTTTTGTATTCCAGAGCTTTCAGCTCATGGCCAATCTGACGGCGCTTGAAAACGTCATGCTGCCGCTGGAACTCTCTGGTGTCAAGCAGGCCCGAGCACTGGCGACCGACATGCTCAAGCGGGTCGGCCTGGGTGAGCGGCTTGGCCACTATCCCAAGGTTCTGTCGGGCGGTGAGCAGCAGCGCGTGGCGCTTGCGCGGGCCTTTGTTGTCAAGCCTGCCGTGCTGCTGGCCGATGAGCCGACCGGCAGCCTGGACTTTGCCACCGGCGAGACCGTGATGGCGCTGATGTTTGTGCTCAATCAGGAGCTTGGCACGACGCTGGTGCTGGTCACGCATGACCCGGCGATTGCCGCACGCTGCCAGCGAAAAATTACGATTGAGGCTGGTCAGATATCGCCGGTTTGAGCGGGGATAATCGGTCCATGTCATCTTCTCCCAAAGTTCTTTTTGGCTTTCATGCCGTTGGCGTTCGCATTAAAACCGCACCTCAATCGGTACTGGAGGTTTTTTTCGATGTGTCGCGACGCGACGCCCGCATGCGCCAGTTCACTGACCGCGCCCGCGAAGCCGGTATCCGCCTGATTGAATCCGATGGACTGCGGCTGGCCAAAATGTGCGGCAGCCATGGTCATCAGGGCGTGGTAGCCCGGGTCGATGTGTTGGCCCAGGTCAAGTCGCTTGACGAGCTGCTGGAGCAACTTGAAGAGGTGGGCACCGCGCAGCCCCTGTTGCTGGTGCTGGACGGCGTCACTGACCCGCACAACCTCGGTGCCTGC
>JAYWDL010000502.1:0-3076 GCA_043779865.1 Polaromonas sp. | reverse complement strand
TTTATGAACCTGCGTATCAGCCAAGCACTGACTCCAGCCGCGCAACAGCTTGCTTCAACTGCTCCATCGAGTTTGCGGTGGAAAACCGCACAAACTGCTCCGGCGCAGCCTGGCCAAAATCCCGGCCCGGCGTCACCGCCAGATGAGCGCGTTTCATCAGCTCAAAAGCAAAGTCCCAACTGCCACTCACACCCAGCCGGGCGGCAGCGTCGGTGCAGTCGGCATAGGCGTAAAACGCGCCGTCGGGCATCACGGGAACGCGCAGGCCCAGGCGATTGAGTTCGGGAATGAAGTAGTCGCGCCGTGCCTTGAACTCAGCGCGGCGGCGTTCGTACTCCAGCAGGCTTTGCGGCTCGAAGCAGGCCAGCGCGGCATGTTGCGACACCGTGCTGGCGCAGATAAACAGGTTTTGTGCAATGCGCTCGATGACGGGCGCCAGCGCTTCGGGAACGACCAGCCAGCCCAGGCGCCAGCCCGTCATGCTGAAGTATTTGCTGAAACTGTTGATGCTGATGACGCTGTGGCCGAGTTCGCCGGCCATAGCCAGCGCCGAGTGCCCGAAGTGTTCTTCGTAGCTCAGGCCCAGATAAATTTCATCAATCAGCGTGATGCCGCCCCGGCTGTGGACGAATTCGTGAATCAGCTGCAGCTCTTCCGGCGCGATGGAAGTGCCTGTCGGGTTGGACGGCGACGCCAGCAACACACCGCGTGTTTTTTCATTCCAGGCAGCCTCCACTTTCTCGCGGGTGAGCTGGAAGCGCTCTTCGGCCGTGGTCGGAATCAGGACCGACGTGCCTTCAGCCGCGCTGACAAAATGCCGGTTGCACGGATAGCTTGGGTCGGGCATCAAAATTTCGTCGCCCGCCTCAACCAGGGCCAGACAGGCGAGTTGCAGCGCGGCCGATGCGCCTGCCGTGATGATGATGCGGCTCGGAGCAACGTCCGCGCCAAAGCGTGAGGCATACCAATCGCTGATGCGTTGGCGCAAGGCCGGCAAGCCCATGGCCTGGGTGTACTGCGTGTTGCCTTGTGCAATCGCGCGGCTGGCCGCTTGCTGCACCAGCGGCGGCGCAGTGAAGTCAGGCTCGCCGATGTTCAGAAAAATCATGGGCGAGGCGGTATGCGCCACCTGCTGCGCCATTGTGGCGGCGGCCTTGGCAACCTCCATGACGTAAAACGGCTCAATCCGCTGGGCCCGCTGGGAAATTTTCACGGCAAAGCTTTCAAGAGGCGAGGTTTGTTTCAGGCTTGACGCGATTGGTCAGCAGCGACTTCCGCAGCACGCAGCGAAGGCGCCATTTTGTGCAAAACCCCGTTGACGTATTTGTGACCGTCAGTGCCACCAAATGCCTTGGCCAATTCAATGCATTCGTTGATCACGACGCGGTAAGGCACATCCAGGCAATTCGTGAATTCGTAGGTGCCAATCCACAGCACGGCATGCTCAACCGGTGAAATTTCGGCCATTTTGCGGTCCAGCAAGGGGGTGATCCTGTCATCCAGTGCTATTGCCGATTCGATGCAGCCGTGCAGCAAGGCATCGTAATGGGCCGAGTCCGCCTTGTGAAAACCCACCAGGTCGCGGGTAAAGGCGTCAATCGAGTCAAGCTCGTTGCGGCCCACCAGGTGCTGGTACAGGGCTTGCAGGGCAAATTCGCGCGCGCGGGTTCGAGCCGACTTGTCGGCCGCTTTTTTGACGCCCGTGTCGGTCAGGCCGGTACGGGTTTGCGGAGGTCGTTTGAGTTTGATGATGGGTTCAGCCATGGAGCGCCTGTTAAGTAATCGGAATTTCGGGGGAGCAGGGCTTCAAGCCAATTCGTTGAGCAGATTCGCCATCTCGACCGCCACGCGCGCGGCATCGCGGCCTTTTTCTTCCTGGCGCGCCTGCGCCTGGGCCAGGTTTTCGACGGTCAAAATCGCGTTCGCAATCGGCAGCCGGTAGTCCAGCGCCAGGCGCGTCACGGCAGAGCCGCTTTCGTTGGCCACCAGTTCGAAGTGGTAGGTTTCGCCGCGAATGATGCAGCCCAGGGCAATCAGCGCATCGTAGTTTTCGGTTTCCGCCAGGGCCTGCAGCGCGCAGGGCAGCTCCAGCGCGCCAGGCACCTTGATATGGGTAATGTTATTTTCTTCCACGCCGAGGGCGGCTAGTTCCTGCATGCAGGCCTCGGCCAGGGCGTTGGTCACGCTCTCATTGAAGCGTGCCTGCACAATGCCAATCGAAAGTGAGTGACCATAGAGCTTCTCAGCCCGGCTTTTTTCTGCACCAAACACAATGAGTTTCCTTTGATGGTTTATTTTTTGGCAATAAAACCGACGATTTCCAGGCCATAGCCGGTCATGCTGGGCATGCGGCGCGGGTTGCCCATGAGGTGCATTTTCTGCACGCCGCACTCCCGCAAAATCTGCGCGCCCACGCCATAGGTACGCAAGTCCATTCGGCCGCGCTCGGGCGCCTGGGCGGCTCTAGCCGTCCCTTCAAACTGCGCCAGCAGCTGCGCCGCACTTTCGCCGCAGTTCAGCAGCACCACTACGCCCTGACCTTCACCCTCAATATGCTTCAGGCTCTGGTCAAGACTCCACGAATGCATGGTGCGGCCCGTTTCCAGCAGGTCCAATACCGACAGCGGCTCGTGGACCCGCACAGCCACCGTGTCATCAGCGGCCCATTGCCCCTTGACCAGCGCCAGGTGCAGCTCGTGGCTGGTTTTGTCCTTGAAGGCGTGGGCGGTGAATTCACCAAAGGCGGTTTGAAGCGTGCGGCTGCCCATCTTCTCGATCAGCGACTCGTTGCGGCTACGGTGTTCAATCAGGTCGGCAATGGTGCCGATCTTCAGGCCATGCACTGTGGCAAACACCTGTAAATCCGGCAGACGGGCCATGGTGCCGTCGTCGTTCATGATTTCGCAGATCACCGCTGCCGGCGAGCAGCCCGCCATGGCAGCCAGGTCGCAGCCCGCTTCGGTATGGCCGGCCCGCATTAAAACGCCGCCATCAACTGCCTGCAGCGGAAAGATGTGACCGGGTTGCACCAGGTCGCTGACCCTGGCATTTTTGGCCACGGCGGCCTGCACCGTGC
>JAYWDL010000501.1:0-3079 GCA_043779865.1 Polaromonas sp. | reverse complement strand
GCGGGCGAGGAAGACTACGACCTCATCAACGCCGGCAAGCAGCCCATCACGCTGTTGCCGGGCGGCGCTTATTTTCACCACGCCGACAGCTTTGCCATGATGCGCGGCGGCCACCTCGACATCTGCGTGCTGGGTGCGTTTCAAGTGTCTGCCACCGGCGACCTAGCCAACTGGAGCACTGGTGAGCCCGGCGCGATTCCTGCGGTGGGCGGCGCGATGGATCTGGCCATCGGAGCCAAGCAAACCTGGGTCATGATGGACCTGCTGACCAAAAAGGGCGAAAGCAAGGTGGTGGCGCAGTGCAGCTACCCGCTGACCGGTATCGCCTGCGTCAAGCGCATTTACACCGATCTGGCGACGCTGGAATGCACGCCGCAGGGCTTGAAGCTCATCGACAAGGTCGATGGGCTTGAGCATGCTGAACTCGAAAAGCTGGTCGGCCTGCCCATCGCTGTCTGATCTGGAAAAAGAGAACTTTTGCACCGTATTGACCTTGTTGACCTTCCATAAAGATACTCCCAATGACCCTCAACCAAGCCTTTATCTGCGACGCCATCCGTACTCCCTTCGGTCGCTACGGCGGCGCCTTGAGCAGCGTTCGCACCGACGACCTGGGCGCGATTCCACTCAGAGCCCTGATGGCCCGCAACCCGAATGTTGACTGGCAGGCCGTCTCCGACGTGATTTACGGCTGTGCCAACCAGGCCGGCGAAGACAACCGCAACGTGGCACGCATGTCCGCCTTGCTGGCGGGGCTGCCGATTGAAGTACCCGGTGCGACCCTCAACCGCCTGTGCGGCTCGGGCCTGGATGCCTTGGGCACGGCGGCACGCGCCATCAAGTCGGGCGAAGCGGGCTTGATGATTGCCGGCGGCGTCGAGAGCATGAGCCGCGCACCGTTTGTGATGCCCAAGGCAGAGAGCGCTTTCTCCCGTGCCAATGCCGTCTACGACACCACCATTGGCTGGCGCTTCATCAACAAGCTGATGAAAGCCCAGTACGGCGTCGATGCCATGCCCGAAACCGCCGAGAACGTCGCCACCGACTACAACATCAGCCGCGAAGACCAGGACAAGATGGCGCTTGCCAGCCAGCTAAAAGCCGTCGCCGCGCAAAAGGCCGGTTATTTCGATGCTGAAATCACGCCCGTCACGATTGCCCAGAAAAAGGGCGATGCCATCGTGGTGAGCAAAGATGAGCACCCGCGCGAAACCTCGATGGAATCGCTGGCCAGGCTCAAAGGCGTGGTGCGCCCCGACGGCAGCGTGACGGCCGGTAATGCCAGCGGCGTGAACGATGGTGCTTGTGCGCTGCTGCTGGCTGACGAAGCCACCGCCGCCAAAAACGGCCTCACCCCCCGGGCGCGCATTGTCGGCATGGCAACTGCCGGCGTCGCACCCCGCGTCATGGGCATCGGCCCGGCACCGGCGACGCAAAAAGTGCTGGCACTGACCGGCCTGACGATGGATCAGATGGATGTGATTGAACTCAACGAAGCTTTTGCCGCGCAGGGATTGGCTGTGCTGCGCCTGCTCGGTGTGCAGGGCGACGACCCGCGCGTGAATCCCAA
Source organism: Polaromonas sp. (assembly GCA_043779865.1). GTDB lineage: Bacteria > Pseudomonadota > Gammaproteobacteria > Burkholderiales > Burkholderiaceae_C > Polaromonas. The sequence continues at coordinate 1,509 of JAYWDL010000501.1, read as the reverse complement.
CGGCGGCGCGATTGCGCTTGGCCATCCGCTCGGTGCCAGCGGCGCACGCCTGGCCACCACGGCGGTCAACCAGTTGCACAAGAGCGGCGGGCGCTATGCGCTATGCACTATGTGCATTGGCGTAGGGCAGGGCATTGCCGTGATACTGGAACGGGTTTGAACATGCTGACTGCAGCGTTGCTTGACACCCAACGTGGTCACCGGCGCCGGCTCAGGCATTGGCCAAGTCAAAAAAACATGCCGCCGTGGCCCTCCCGCTGATCACTGATCCCTTCTTTTACGCAGTTGCCATTCCTGCCGTGCTGATGCTGGGAATCAGCAAAAGCGGTTTTGGCGCGGGCTTTGGCTCGCTCGCGGTACCAGTGATGGCGCTGGCGGTGACGGTGCCGCAGGCGGCCGCCATTTTGATGCCGCTGTTGCTGCTGATGGACCTGCTGGGAATTGCTGCGTTTCGCAAAGACTTCGACTTCAAATTTTTGAAGTTTCTCGTGCCCTTTGGCCTGATGGGAACGGTTGCAGGCGCGCTGCTGTTCAGGATGCTGGATGCCCATACGGTAGCGGCCATCGTCGGCGGTTTCACGCTGCTGTTTCTGGCCCAGCGCCTGTTGTTTCCGCCCAAACCCGACAGCCCGCCGCCGCCGAAATGGCTGGGCGCGATGCTGACAATGACTTCAGGCTTCACCAGTTTTGTGGCGCACGCGGGCGGCCCGCCGATAAGCGCTTACGTCATTCCACTGCGCCTGAGCCCGCTCAAGTTCACCGCAACCATGGCGTTTTTCTTTTTTGTCATCAACCTCTCCAAATGGATTCCCTACGCCTGGCTAGGCCTGCTCGACGTGCGCAACATGGCGACTTCGCTAGTGCTGCTGCCACTCGCGCCGGTAGGCGTGTGGATGGGCGTGCGCATGGCCAAAAGCATCAGCCCGCTCTGGTTTTACCGCGTTCTCTACGGCGGCATGTTCCTGACCGGCGTCAAACTACTGTGGGATGGGTTTGCCTGAGGCCAGCCCTTTCGCAGGTCTGCCCGCAACCCGGTTTTGAAAGCGGACGCTTTTGCGCTATTAGCTATAAAAATAATAGCTAATAGTGCCCGTATCTATTGCGGAGAAGGGCTTTTTTTATTGAAAATAATTTGTGCCAGGCAGCCAGCGACCCTATTCTTCATAGCAACTTGCCCTGGGTAGAAGCATCCGCCAAAGGCCTGAGCCGCGCATAGTCCAGCAGTTCGGCCAGCCTGGCGCCCTTGGCCTGCCATTCAAGCAGCACGTTTTCCGCTAGCAGCACGTAGTGCCAGGGCAGGCCACCGCACGCTTCGGCGGGCAAGTCGTTGATGCGTTCGCACCAGGCAATCGCGGCCTTGCGCTTGCGCTGCACGTTGGGGTGAATCGCCTGCTGCTGCGCCTTGGTTTCCACCAGGTACACCGCGCCTTCGGTGCGCACCATGAAGTCGGGCGAGTAAAACGCCGGCAGGCCGTCGTCTTTGACGTAGCGCAGGCGGGCAAAGGTGTG
>JAYWDL010000500.1:0-3085 GCA_043779865.1 Polaromonas sp. | reverse complement strand
ATCGACGCCACCCCCGCCGGCCACCAGCCAGATCGACAGGGGAATCTTGATGGCCAGCGCAGCAACCTGAAGCCAGGTGACCAGGCGGGGTTTGCCGTGGGACTGGTTGAAGGTGCTGTACATCCGGAACAGTAGGGAAGGAATGAGTGCAAACGCCAGTACAGCGAGATAGCGCCGCACCTCTTCCTGCATGAGTTCGGGAACCTGCGCCCAGCGCAGCAGCGAACCGGGAAACAGCAGAGCAGCCATGCCCAAGGCGCTGATCAAGCCGCACAAATACAGGCTTTGCCGCAGCGAGCGTCCAACTGCTTCATGCCTTCGCGCACCGAGCATCTCAGCCCAGATCGGCAACAGGGCCTGCACAATGCCCATCAGCCCGACATACACGCTGATATAAAGGGCCGAGCCCACCGACAGCGCGGCCAGCGCCGCATCGCTATAGCGGCCTGCGATCAGGGTATCGGCAATACCGAAAGCCATGACAGCCAGCTGGCCGACCAGCACGGTGCCTGCATGCCGGCTGATGATTCTGAGTTCGCTCACGGACGCGGAAGCGACGCTGCAGGCTCGGCCGCACTCCTGCTGCTCACCCGCTTGAACACCAGCATGTTTTCAGTTTTGTCGGTAGGCTTGCGCACCGTGGCCTGAAAAGCCCAATCAGGCAAATTCACCGCACTGCCGAGGCTGGACTGGGCATTGACATCAACGACCAGGTAGGGGCAGCTTGCCTGCGGGGTCGCCTGGCGCAGTTCGAGCTGACCGTGGTACTGCAGGGCCGCCGCCTGGGCGCTCTCAACGCCGTAAATTTCGACACAGGCTTTTTTATCGACCAGGCTGGCCACCTGGCGCGACAGCGGCGCCAGGCTGCGCGCATAGTCGAGCAGGGGCAGCCAGAGCGTCATCAGCAGCAGCCAGCACAGGGTGGCACCACCCGCAGGCAGCACCAGCGATTTCCAGATCGCTGCGCGCTGAGCGCCGGTTCGCCATCTCACCAGCCAGGCCCATGCCAGCGTGGCAGCCGCTGCCGCCAGGAAAGCGAGCAACGAAAAACTGGGCTCGAAACCGGGTGCAAGCCTGGCAACATTGGCTGCAGGTTGCCGGGGTACACCGGTTTGCATGGCAATCCAGATCACCCAGATGATGATGGCGCAGCCGGTAAAAAACAGCAGCGTGAACCAGTCAATCAGCGAAGCCACGCTGCGCTTGAGTGTTGGCAGCGCAAAGGCAGCGAGCGCTGCCATCGGGGGCAGGCTCAGCAGCAGGCTGCGGTCAGATGCCGTGGTGGTCAGCGTGGAGACCACGGCCATTCCGGCAAACCAGAGCGGTAGCGCGACGTGACGGCTGGCCAGTTGCCTGCGCCAGCGCCACAGCGTCCATAAGGCCAGTGGCCATGCCGGCCAGGTAAACCAAAGCAGCAAACGCCCCAGGTTTCGCCAGTCATTCCAGGCCTGACCACCAGCGCCGGGCAGCTCGATTCGCCAGCGCCATAAGTCCAGTCCGAGGCTGACCAGCGAAACCGCCAGAGTGATGCCGGCGATCAGCAGCACCCAGTGCCAGGAATGCTGTTTGCTGGCAGCATCGGCATCGTAGTTTCCCCAGCGCATGTGCGTCCACTCCACCAGCGTACCGCCCACGCCGAGTAGCAAGGCCAGGGTTGGAGCACCACTCAGGGCAAGTCCTGCCAGACCCGCGAACAACCCCAGCGCAGGGCCAACAATTTTAGTCGCGCGGCGATACGGGCTGGCGGCCATTGCATAGAACGTCAGGGCGGTAAAGCCCAGTTGTGCCAGAGCCGGAGTGGTTTCGTGAGAAAACTGCGCCAGGCCCAGGCTGGCAATGAGCGCCAGCAGACCGGCATCGGCTATCGCCCGGGCATAGTCCACCGGGTCGGCTTCTCCGCCAAAGGCAAAGGCCACTGGCTGGGCTTGCGGGCTGCGCGCCAGGTAATAAATGGCATACCAACTGGCCAGCAGTGTCAGCACCAGCAGCATGACAAAAGGAATACGCACTGCAAAAGCCGGATCGAGAAACGGCAGGAGCTTGATCGCCATGGCACCCAGCCAATAGGGAACAAGTGCGTCGAACCCGGTGACCTGTCCAAGCAGTTGCGGCTGCAGCCAGTTGGCCGCAGTCGAGGTGAGCTCACGCATCACGCCAAACGCCGCGATGTCCTCGTTTTTCCAGGGGCCGCGCCCTATGAAACCCGGCAACACATAGGCCACGCAAAACAGCAGCAGCGCCCAGCGTGGCAGGCGGCGAACGGCAGATTGGGCAATGATGGCGGGTGATGGCTTGTTCAAAATGGTTTGATGATGAGAAAAAGGGCTGAGTCAGCTGTGCCACCCCGTGGCGGGAAAAATTTTGCCGAAAAAAAAGCAGCCTGAAATTCAGGCTGCTTTCATGGCAGGCTGGCGAAGGCGTCGTTCGCAGCTTACTCGGCAGCGACCGGTGCAGCTTCTTTGGCGGTGGTTTTGCCAAAGCGGTTACGGAATCGCTCAACGCGGCCCCCCATGTTGTCCACGGATTTTTGCGTGCCGGTGTAGAAGGGGTGCGATTCGCTGGACGTATCGAGCTTGTACAGGGGCAAATCGCGGCCGTCTTCCATCTTCACCATTTCTTTGGTGTTCACGCAGGAGCGGGTCACAAACTTGAAGTTGTTGGACAGGTCCACAAAACAAACTTCGCGGTAGTTGGGGTGAATGCCTTCTTTCATGATCTTTTCCTTTTCATTGTTTTGGTAGCCACCCGGACCAGTTCCAGGCACTTTCCATGAAGCCCATGATTATTACATGGAATCAATGGCTTACGTACTCTTCAGCTTGGCAAGCTCGGGGGGGCAACGGCCGCCAGCGCCGGGCCGCCCCAAGCAAGGCCAGCGCCCTCGGGGGGCAGCGCAGTACGCGAAGCAACGAGCGTGGGGGCAATATCCTTTAGCCGCCGCGGCGCATCATGTCAAAGAATTCGTGGTTGTTTTTAGTCGCCTTCATGTTTTTCAGCATGAGTTCCATCGACTCGATTTCGTCCATGTTGTACATGAACTGACGCAAAATCCGCGATTTCTGCAGGATTTCCGGGGCCAGCAGCA
>JAYWDL010000499.1:0-8876 GCA_043779865.1 Polaromonas sp. | reverse complement strand
CTAGGTAGCTCTTGACAATGCGGCTGTTGGTAACCCCAGAGCGTGACGCAAAGGCCGGATCAATCAGCACGTTAATGTTGATTCGCTTGAGATATTTGCCAACGAATGCCAGTCCAGCGTGAGAGTTGAGGTCGTAGGGCCGTTTTTTTTGACTATGAAATCTGTCATGTTCGGGTTCACCTACAGGGTGAATTGAACATTGAGGCTAAGTCATTGATTTCAATATAGAAATTTAAAAATTTTACACCGAAGTCACGGATTCAGGTCTCAGTAAACGGAGTAGACCTATAAAGGCAACTGGTCCATTAACATGCAAAAAATATCGACGTGTCACAAGACACGTCGATATTTCATTGAGCGCCGGTATAGTCGGCTCCACCATGAAGTTTGCCATTCAACTACTGTTATGCACATTGCCTGCTTTTGTTTACGCATTGGCAGATGCCGCACCACGCGAGTGGACACCGCAAAATGAATCTGAAGTGGTCGAACGATTGCCGGAACGGATTCGCACGCCTGCCTCTAGCCCAGAAGCTGCAGCAGAGGCCGCACGCCGATGGATCACGCTGGCCAGACGCACTGCAGACCCCCGCTATTTGGGACGCGCGCAAGCAGCGCTGGCGCGTTGGTGGGACCGGCCTGATGCGCCCGCCGAACTGGCTATTTTGCAGGCAACCATCCAGCAAAGCCGACATGAATTTGACGCAGCGCGAAAAACCCTGCAAGCTGCGCTGGCCCGCGAGCCCGCACAGGCGCAGGGCTGGTTGACGATGGCAACGCTTGAACGCCTGTCGGGCCGGTATGAAGCTGCGGCGCAGGCTTGCGCCCAGGTGCAGCATGCAGGCGCCGGCCTTTATGCCGCCGCCTGTTCGCTGGAAACCCGGTCGCTGCTGGGGAACTTTGACAAGGCACAGCAAGGCTACCAAGCCTTGATCGAGCAGGCAACCGACGCATCGACCCGAGCCTGGTTGCTGTCACTTCTGGCTGAAAGTGAAGAACGTGCAGGGCGTGATGCGAGTGCAAAAACCGCCTATCAAGCCAGTCTCAAACTGGACTCTGATGGCTATACCGCACTGGCCTATGCCGATTTGCTGCTTCGCCTTTCGCAGCCCGCTGAAGCGCTGAAAGTTTTGACGAATCATGCGCCAAGTGACTCGGTTTTGATCCGCCAGGGCCAGGCGCTAAAGCTCCAGAGTGACCCGAGCTGGAAGGCTGTGCGCACCGAACTGGCTGAACGTTTTGCCGCCCTCGATGCGCGCGGCGAAGATTCAACCCTGCACGCCCGCGAGCGTGCACTTGCGGCACTCTGGCTCGACGACAGACCTGACATGGCGTGGCGCTATGCGCAAGCCAACCTCGACCTGCAAAAAGAGCCGCTCGACTGGTGGCTTGCACTGACGGCAGCGCAGGCTGCCGGACTCAGCCAGGACATAAGCCGACTGCAGCTGGCATTGCAGGGCACGGGTTTGAAAGATGCCAGGCTGGCGCGCTGGCAGACTGCGCAGAAGTCATGAGAGTCCGGCAGGCAGGCCGCTGGCTTGTTGTGTTGGCGGCCGGTTTTTTCGGATTTTTTGGTCAGGTGCATGCCCACAAGGCCAGCGATGCATATTTTGTACTGGCCGAAGCCAGCGCCCAGTCAGCGGCTCTTGGCGCATTGCGCATGCAATTGTCCCTGGCCCTGAAAGATGTGGATGCCGCGCTGGAAAGTCTGGACGCCGACAACGACCGGCGGCTGACCTGGGGCGAAGTCCAGCGCGCAACGCCCGATATTATTAGGTGGGTGTCCAGCGACATACGCCTGCAGTGTGCTGGCCAGGCACTGGGAGTTTCATGGACTTTCGAGACGCTGGAGCAGCGAAGTGATGGCGCCTATATCCGGCTGGGTGCGCCGCTCGCCTGTCCATTAACAGCCAGCCTTTCGCTGGACTACCGGCTGCTCAAGAATATCGACCCGACGCACAGGCTGTTGCTGAGCGGCACATTGGGTGGCAAGCCGTTTGCGACGGTGTTGGCGCCTCTCGGACGACCTGTCATTGAACTGAGGCGGGCCGTCACTGTCGGCTCACCGACGCCAGGCACTGATGCCAGCCAGGGCGAAGTCACCATGCCCTCTGGTCAGTCAGGTGATGCTCAAGCACCACGGCAATTGCCGCAAAGCGGGCCCGCAACATTGGTCCAGTTTTTTGATGAAGGGGTTCACCACATCCTGACGGGATACGATCACCTAGCATTTCTGCTGGCCTTGCTGCTTCCTGTAGTGTTGTTCCCCAGCCTGCAGCACAATGTTGGTGTTTCGACTGCAGGAGGCCGGCGCGCAGGCTTTTCCAGACTGCTGCTGACGGTCACGGGTTTCACTGTCGGCCATTCGGTGACTCTGGCGCTGGCCACGCTGGGAGGAATTTCGGCCTCACCCGTCTGGGTGGAACCCCTCATTGCGCTGACGATTGCAGCATCGGCTTCGCTTAATCTGTATCCGGTGCGTTGGGTACGGGGCGATGTGCTCGCGCTGGTGTTTGGCCTGATTCACGGGCTAGCCTTTTCCAGCGTGATGACCGAGGCCGGCGTGTCGGGATCACTGCTGCTGTGGGGCCTGGCTGGTTTCAACCTGGGCGTGGAAACCGGGCAACTCGTCGCAGTTGCCCTCTGGTGCGTGGTACACCGCATCCTGCTGCCCTGGCGTCTTTACCAGCCGGTTGTGGTTCGCGGTGGTTCCTGGGCGTTGCTGATCCTGGCCCTGTACTGGACCGTACAGCGTATAGCCGGATAGCGGGCTTTCGTCGAATTGGGTGTTTTGAAGAGACCAATCTGCCGCGGTCAGAAGCGAACAAGCCTGGTTCCTGAACGTGAACCAGTCAGACTAGCCTATTCAGGCGACCGCTTAAAAGGCCCAAAGCAGGCCTTCAGCGATTCTTCCTTGCAGACGATGAACTGGTCCCGCTTCGGGCTGAACTGGATAAATCGGGTCACCGGTTCGCCAGAAACCTCATGCAGATCGCCTGAGCAATCGGGTTTGCCGTTGGCCTCGATGACGGTTTCAGCGACCCGGTAAAACCCCAGCAAGCTCGGCATGGGCGAGACTTCGTAACTGCTCTGCGTGACTTCCTCCCTGCTGGTGCTTCGCCGCGTGCCATTGGCGCGGTATTGCCAGGTTTCCGTGCATTGCTTGTCCGGCAGCGTCCAGGTCTAGCTTCCCACAAAAGGGTGTTGCGCTGGGGTGGCAGGCGCGGTTGATGACGGACCCGCCGCCTGCAATGAAGCAAAGCTGCAAAGCAGCAGGAAGAAAAAAAATAATTTGCACAAATCGCAACTCCTGTTGAGGATGTCCGGTGTAAGTGGACTTCATGCGCAATTATGAAGACCTCATGTAACAGCCCCTTTTTGCCTGAGGGTGTGAGGTATTTTTAGGAACTTGTGCTGCCCTTGTAATGCGCGCAAATCGCATCAATGAGTGACTGTGCATAGGCGGGAAGGGCATCCCGATCACGCACCAGGATGTATCGCTCACGTACGCTCCAGTCGTCGGTCAATTCGATCAGTGCGAGTTTCATGCTCTCGCAGTTCCGTCGGGCAGCCGACTCGGGCACGATGCCCACCCCTACACCGCTACCGATCATGCGGCACATGGCATCAAAGCTGGAGAGTTGGATGCGCAACTTGAGCGGTTTCCCCAGCGACTCAGTCACTTTGGAAAGAAAGGTCTGCAGGGTGCTCCCTTGCTGCATGCCCACTGCGTCTTCGTCTAGAGTCTCAGCGAAAGTGATGGTTTTGAGTTGAGCGAAACGGTGCTCGCATGACGTTACCAGGATCAAGCGGTCGGTGCTGAAGTGAATGGCCTGCAGGCCCAGCGTGTCCACCCGGCCGGCCACTATGCCAATGTCAGCTCGCCCATCGAGTACGCCTTTGGCGATTTCAGGGTTGGGTTTTTCCTGAAGGTCTACATTCACACGCGGGTTGTTCGATAGGAAGCACGGGAGGATTTCGGGCAAAAAATCCGTGACCGCTGTGGTGTTGGCAAACATCCGTACGTGGCCGCGCAAGCCACTTCCATACTCTTGAAGGTCAATGCGTAGCTGGTCAACTTGGCGCAATACCCCTCGGGCGTGGTGCAAAAACGCTTCTCCCGGCGGCGTCAGGCGCACTCCACGGGCCTCCCTGTAAAGCAGTGCCTGGCCCGACTGGGTTTCGAGTGACTTGATACGCGTGCTGGCTGCAGCCAAGGACAGGTGCTGCCGCAAAGCCGCTCTCGTCAGGCTGCCTTCTTGTGCCACCAATACAAAAAGTCTTAGATCTGTGAGGTCGAATTGCATGTGCTGATCCTAGCGTAAACCCTGAAATCCTTCGGAAATTCCGAAGCCCTGGTATTGAAATGATTGATTGTTTCTGTGGCCCGAAGAGGCGACCATCACAGCGTGATTCAACAAGGAGGCAACATGAAACTATTAAAAACGCTGATTGCAGCGGCTGCGATTGCATTGAGTGCTGGTTTTGTCTGCGCGCAGGATAAACCGGCGGAGCTGAAGATCGGAATTACCACCTTCACTTCCGGCGCGGCCTCCGTGTTTGGTGTGCCGGCAAAGGCTGCCGCCGAGTTGCTGATTGAGGACATCAATGCCAAGGGCGGCGTTGGCGGTGTAAAGTTGTCGGCAACCTTCATTGACGAAGGGATTGGTGGCGACAAGCTGCTCAGCGAATACCGTCGCCTCGTCCAGGAGCAAGGTGTTCGCACCATGCTTTCAGCCATCTCGAGCGGCAACTGCAACATCGTGGCGCCAGTGGCTGAGGATTTGAAGGTACTTAACATCATGTGGGACTGCGGCACTGAAAAGGTGCTGGAAGACAAGCGCTACAAATACGTTGTGCGGACAGAGGCCAATGCGACTACCGAGATGGTAGCCACGGTCATCTACCTTCTGAAAACCCGCCCCAATTTTTCAACCATTGCCGTGGTTAATCAGGACTATGCCTGGGGTCGTGATTCATGGGAAATTTTCATCAATACGCTCAAGGCACTCAAGCCCGACGTGAAGGTGGTGGCCGAGATGTTCCCCAAGCTGGGCGCTTCGGACTTCTCCACCGAGATCAGTCGCCTGCAGGCTTTGCGGCCGGATGTCGTGCTGAACACCTCCTGGGGCGGTGATCTGGACACGTTTGTGCGTCAGGCGTCGCAACGCGGGTTGTTCACGCAGGGCGCCACGATGGTTTTGCCACTGGCTGAGAGTTCACTGGAGCGGCTGGGTGCTGCCATGCCAGAAGGCGTGATCGTCGGCGCGCGCGGGGATCATTATTTTCTGCATCCTGAGACCAGGAACGACCCGAAACATAAAGAATTTGTAGCCAAGTTTCGCGCAAAGACCGGCGCGTATCCAATCTATCCTACCTATCACATGGCACAGGCACTGGAAGGGTTGAAGACCGGGTACGAAGACGCCATCAAGGCCAACGGCGGCAAATGGCCCAGCATTGAACAAGTGGCCGAAGCCATGCGCAAGATGGAATTCAAGGCTTACGGCCGGGCTATCACGATGCGCGAAGACGGCCAGGGGCTGGAGGCTCAGTTACTCGGTACCACCAGGCGTGTCCCGCAGTACCCCTTTGCCGTCATGGACAAAATGATGCTGGTGCCTGCCGATCTGGTCACGACGCCGGTAGGTCAAAAGTCGCCGGCGTGGGTGAAGACCATCAAGTCTGAGGTGCTGCAAAGCGACCGTTTGAAGACCTACGACTTCAAACCATAGGTGCTGTGGAGGTTCGCCGCAGGAGGGCGATGCTGTTTTCTCCAGCGGCTTTGGGCTGGTGCTTTTCATGGCACATGGCTCACTTTCACCACGACCTAGACTGATTCAATTATTCAAATGAATGCAAGCCTGATTACCCTCGCATTGATGGATGGCGTGTCTTACGCAGCCTTGCTGTTTCTTGTGGCGCTGGGGTTGACGCTGATTTTCGGTGTCATGCGCATTCTCAACATTGCACACGGCAGCCTGTATGCGTGGGGTGGCTACTTTGCAGCCACACTGGGGCTTGCCATTACCAACTTTGGGTTGCCGCCCATGCTGGGACTGCCAGCCCTGTTCATCGCAGCGCTGCTAATTGGCGTTTTGTTGGGTACGGTGCTGGAATACGGCTTGTTGCGCCGCATTCTCGACAAAGACCCGATTCTCCAATTGCTGGTGACATTCGCTGCCTTCATGGTGCTTGAAGATTTGCAGCGAATGATCTGGGGCGTTCAGCCTGTTTTTGTGTCGGAAGTCGTCACGCAGCTTGGCACCCTCAGCGTGGCGGGCGTGACCTATACGCGTTATCAACTGCTCGTGTTGCCTGCGGTAGCCATCGCAGCATTTTTTGGCCTGCGCTGGTTTTTAGGGCGCACGGCGTTGGGCCGTCAGGTGACTGCGGTCACCCATAATCGTGAAGTGGCGACTGCCATGGGTGTCAACACGGGCCGCGTCACCTGGATCACGATTTCAGTGGGTGGCGCACTGGGCGCGCTGGGCGGGGCGCTGGCTTCACCTACCACGTCATTTACGCCCGGCATTGGCGCTGAAATGATGGTGCTGTCGTTTGCCGTGGTGGCCACTGGCGGCCTCGGACAAATCGGCGGAGCTGCGCTGGCGGCTTTGATGATTGGTTTGTCGCGTTCATTCGCCATTTACCTGATGCCTGAGATCGAGGTGCTGGTGCCTTACCTGATCATGGTGGGCGTACTGCTGCTACGACCTGAAGGTCTTTTTTCAACCGCTGCAGCAAGGAGAATCTGATGCGGTTGCGTTTGTTGGTCGTAGTTTTGGCATTGGCTGTGCTGACGCTGGGATTAAGCTTTCCGTGGCTCAAAACGCCTGTTCTTATGGCTTTGTCGAATGGATTGGCAGTTTCTGGCGTGATTATTTTGATTCGTGCTGGGCAAGTCTCGTTTGGCAACGCGATGTTCACCTGTCTGGCAGGTTATTGCGCAGTCTTTATTGCACGGGCCTGGGCGCTTGACGCTCTGATTTTGATTATTTTAAGCACCGTTTTTGCTGCGCTGGCAGGCGCCGTGATTGGACTTTTTATCGTGCGTTACCGGGGTATTTTCTTTGGCATGCTGAACCTGGCGCTTTCGATGGTGTTGTTTTCGGTTTTGGGCAAGTTTGGCGGCATCACCGGGGGTACGGATGGACTGCGATTCGATCGGCCAACGCTGGGTTTTATCCACCTGGAGCGCGAAGGTTTTGAGACGGCCTTGCTCGTTCTGGCAGTGGTTTTGGCCATCGGTGCAGGATGGATCGTACAACGCTACTTTGCCAGCGTTTCGGGCCAGGCGCTGGCCGCCATCAAGACCAATGAAACCCGGCTTGAGTACCTGGGCATCTCGGCCAAACGCGTTTTTTGGGGTGGTTATGTTCTGGCTGCCACTCTTTGCGGCCTGGGCGGAAGTTTGTTCACACTGACACAAGGCCTTGTCACGCCAGAAATGGGTTATTGGGTCCGTTCAGGCGAACTTGTGTTTATCGCTATTCTGGGTGGCTCCGGTCATGCCCTGGGTGCTTTTATTGGGGCCTTTGTTTTTGAGTTCATGAAACTCTACGCTGCTGCGCTGCTGACGGGAGCCTGGCAACTGGTGATGGGGCTTGTTTTGATTGCAATGGTGTTTTTGGCGCCAACCGGCGTGTTCGGAATGATTGAGCGGCGTTTGCGAACCGGGAGAAACGCATGAATCAGCACCTGAACCAGCCTGTAAACAGTTCTGGACTTCTTTCTACGCGTGGCTTGTCACTTTCCTTTGGTGGAGTGGTGGCAGCAGACGCTATTGATTTCGATTTGAGGCCCGGTGAGCGTCTGGCAGTGATCGGGCAAAACGGGGCCGGCAAAACTACCTTCATCAATATCTGCACCGGCTATTTGAAGCCCACGTCCGGCCAGGTTTTCTTCGACGGGGTCAATATCACCGGTCAGAGTCCGCGCGCCATCACCCGGCTTGGCATCGGGCGATCATTTCAGCTACCCCAGGTTTTTACGGAACACACGGTGCGTGAATGCATGATGCTGGCGGCCTCTGCCGTGAAGCAGCGACATGGATTTTTGCTGCCTTTAAGTCAGGCGGTCGATGCAGCCGAGGTGGATGAAACACTGGACTTGCTGCAATTGGCATCGCGGACCCGCGATCTTGCCGGGTCGCTGCCCGAGGGACAGCGCAAGCTGCTGGATGTCGCCATGGCCCTGGTGCTTCGGCCCAAGCTGATGATCATGGACGAGCCCACCAGTGGGGTCTCAACTGACGAAAAGCACGACTTGATGGCAGTGCTGATGCGGGCGCTGGACGAGCGTAAAGTCACCAGCATTTTTGTGGAACACGACATAGACATTGTGCGGCGATATGCCACCCGGCTTTGTGCCTGGATAGCGGGCAGGATAGCGGCCGATGGTTCCCCCGAAGAGGTGCTGCGTGATCCGATGGTGGTCAAGAACGTGATTGGCGAATGACATGCTGACGCTTGAAAATATTTCTGCCACCATTGCCAATGTTTCTGTGCTGCGTGGCATCTCTGCCGAACTCTCACGGGGCGATATAGTGGCCGTGGTGGGGCGTAATGGCGCAGGAAAAACCACGCTGCTGCGATTAATCATGGGTTTTCTTCCCGGGCACGAGGGGCGTGTTCTGCTGGATGGCGAGGATTTGTCCTTGGTGCCCGCGTGCGATCGCGCCCGGCTTGGATTCGGCTACGCACCGGAGGACCGGGTTCTGTTTCCCACTTTCAGCGTCGAGGAAAACATGCGGTTTCCTTGTGAGGTGATTGGCATGTCGCGGCGCGCAGTTGATGCGAGACTGGCCGAAACGCTAACGATTGTTCCTGAGTTGAAGGCCATGTTGCCGCGTTCTGGTGCGGCCTTGTCGGGTG
>JAYWDL010000498.1:0-8886 GCA_043779865.1 Polaromonas sp. | reverse complement strand
CGGCATCCTGAAAGCGCAGGCTGCAGAGCCCGCGAATTTCTTCGCGAATCTCGTTCACATAAGGCGCCAGGTCGCCAACGCCGGGCGCGCCCGCGTTGCGACACTTGAACTGATATTCCACCTCGGCACCCGGAAACTGGTGCAGCACCACCTGCATCATGGTGAACTTGTACAAATCGGTGTCGAGCAGGCTGTTGATGATCATGGAGAACGCTTGAGGCGCCGTGGTCGGTAATCCGGTGTACAGATCCGCTTCCGGGTCTGGCGTATAGGTCAGACCGTTGCGGCCTTCCTCAGGTACCGAGAAAGTCCACTTCAAACAGCAAGGTAGCGTTGGGGGGAATCGCGCCGCCCGCGCCACGCGCGCCGTAGCCGAGTGCTGCCGGAATGATCAGGCGGCGCGTGCCACCGACCGACATGCCCTGCACGCCCTCGTCCCAGCCGCGAATGACTTCACCTGCGCCGAGCGAAAACTGGAAAGGCTGGCCACGGTCTTTGCTGGAATCAAACTTTGCGCCCTGCACGCCGTCGTTGTAAAGCCAGCCGGTGTAATGCACCTTGACATATTGGCCCGCCTTGGCGATGGCGCCGGTGCCCAGCACGGTGTCTTCGTACTGTAGTCCCGAGGGAGTGGTGGTGGTCATGGCAATGTCCTTTTGAAAAATGGATGAAAAATGAATTAGCGACGGAAAAACAGGGCTAATTTTTCAGGAATCCCTGACTTTACCCGCAACCAGCCACAGCAATCGGTCCGCACGCGACGCGAGCAGGCGATTTTGCTCAACCACCAGCAGTGCCATGCCTTCGCACTTGAGCGCCAGCAGCGCATCGCGAATCGACTCGACCAGGACCGGCGCAATGCCCTCACACGGCTCGTCAAGCAGCAGGATTTTCGGGCTGCTCATCAAGGTGCGGGCAATCGCCAGCATTTGCTGCTGGCCGCCGCTCATGTGCGCGGCGGGCCGATTCAGCAAGGTCTTCAAAACCGGAAACAAATCGAGCGCTTTTGCTTCCCGTGCTTTGGCATCGCGGCCGGCCGCCACATGCAGGTTCTCGCGCACCGTCAATTCGGTAAAAAGCCGGCGGTTTTCGGCCACATAACCCAGACCGGCCTGTGCGCGCCGGTGCGTTTCCCAGCGCTCGATATTCACCGCGCCGGCTGCGGACTGGTAACGGATGCGGCCTTCGGTGCGCACCTCCAGGCCCATCAAGGCCTTCAACAGCGTCGATTTGCCCGCACCGTTAAGCCCCTGCAGCACGACCAGCTCGCCGGACCGGACCTGCAGCGACACCTCGAACAAGGCTTGCGCCTGGCCGTAAAAAGCGTTGAGCTTGTCCACTTCAAGCATGGGCGGCTCCTTCGTCGAGACTTTCATCCAGACCTTCACCCAAATAGAGCCGGCGCACCGTGCTGTCGCGGGAAATTTCCCCGAACGAGCCTTGCGCGGACAGCCGGCCTTCAATCAGCACCAGCACCCTGTCGGCAACACCTGCTACCGCGTCCATGTTGTGCTCGGTGTACAGCACGGCCACGCCCTGCCCGACCAGCTTTTTCACCAGTTGCATCAGGCTGGCCCGCTCGGCTTCGGCCAGCCCCGCCGCGGGTTCGTCAAGCAGCAGCAACCTGGGGCTGGCCGCCAGCGCCACGGCCAGTTCCAGCCGCTTTTTGGCGCCATAGGGCAAGCTCATCGTGTCCTCATCGGCCAGCTCACTCAGGCCGGTTTGTTCAAGCAGCGCAGTTGCCGCCTCACGGGACTGAGTGTCCAGCCGTTTGAACGTGGAAATTGCCTGACGGCCAAGACTGGCCTGCACCGCCAGCTGCACATTTTGTAGCACCGTCAACGCTTCAAAGACTTGCGCGACCTGAAATGTGCGCGCCACGCCGTGCCGCAAGCGGGCGGCTGGTGACAATTTTTCCAGCGCCTGGCCGTTCCAGACAATATGCCCGCCGGTCAGTGCGTACTGGCCGGCAATGCAGGCAAAGCAGGTCGATTTGCCAGCACCGTTGGGGCCGATCAGCGCCACGCACTCGCCGGCCGCCACGTCAAAACTCACGCCATCGACCGCATGGATGCCGCCAAAGTGCTTGACCAGTTTTTGAACCTGCAGCATCAGCGCATTTCCTTAGATAGCATGCCGGCGCCGCCCACCGATGCGAGAAACCAGCCCCAGCAACCCCGACGGCGACGCCACCATGATCAGCATGATGAATACGCCCAGCAGCCCGCGCCAATAAGTGACTTCGCGGCCCAGTTCAGCGCCAGCATAGGTCAGCACGACGCTGCCTGCTACCGCGCCCCAAAGCTGGTGCACGCCGCCCAGCAACACCACGAGCAGGACATCGACCGAGGTCGACACGGCCGCCAGCGACGGAAACACCGCGCCCTTGTGCGCGGCAAAGAGGCCGCCCGCCAGACCTGCCAGCACAGCGCTTTCGACAAAAATCCGGTATTTGAGCCAGCCCACCGATAGCCCCGATGCCGCAGCGCGCAAGGGTGCATCACGCCCGGCTTGCAGCGCAGCGCCCATCACCGACTGGCTCAAAAACCGCAGCGCAAACACCAGCGCCAGCGCCAGAGCCACCAGCAGCGCATAAAAAACCGGTTTGCCGTCTTCAGTCACCAGCGTGAGCCCGATCAGCCCATTGTCGCCACCCGTGAGGCTGACCCATTGCGTCGCGCTGGCCCAGATCACCTGCGCCAGCGCCAGCGACAGCATCGCCAGGTAGACTCCGGCACTGCGTACCACCGCCGCGCCAAACACGGCGGCGACGGCCAGCGCCGCGCCGCAACCGGCCACCAGAGCCACCGGCAGCGAAGCACCCCAGAGGCTGTGCGACAAGGCCGCGCCATAAGCGCCGAGTGCAAAAAACGCCGCATGGCCAAAGCTGACCAGGCCGCCCAGCGCCATCATGGCCTGCAGGCTGATGCCAAAGATCATCAGGATCAGCGCATCGGCGGCCAGCGTTTGCCAGTAAGGCCCGCCCGTCCAGGCCAAGCCCGCCAGCAGCACAAAAGACACGGCAATGGCCGACGTCCAGAAGCGCCCCAGCCGAAGGCCGCGAAACTTCTGCGCTGCCTCGCTTGCCACGCCACCGGGCTCCAGCGAAGCAATGGCTTTTCCATGCAGCCCTTGCGGCCTGAACACCAGCACCACGGCCATGGTCAGGAACACGATCACCAGCGTGGCCTGCGGAAACAGGCTTGTGCCAAAGGCATGGACCAGGCCAATCAGCAAGGCCGCGACAAACGCGCCGCCGATGCTGCCCAGCCCGCCGGTGACGACCACGACAAAGGTCTCGACAATCACGTTCATGTCCATCTGCAGGTGCGCCGGTTCGCGCGGCAATTGCAAGGCGCCGCCCAGCCCTGCCAGTGCGCAGCCCAGCACCACCGCGCCCAGCATCAAGGGTTTGGGGTTGACGCCCAGCGCCGCCAGCATCGAGCGGTCCTGCGTGGCGGCGCGCAGCCGCTGGCCAAACAGCGAACGCCGCAGCAGCTGATGCAGGCCCAGCCACACCAGCGGGCCGAGCGCAATCATCACCAGTTGATACACCGGAAAAAACTCGTCGCCAAACTGCACTGAGCCCTTGAGTCCCGGAAAACGCGGCGCAAACACCTCATCCGGCCCAAAACCCCATTGCATCGCGTCATGCATCGCCAGGCTCAAGCCAAAGGTGGCGACCAGCTGGTACAGCTCGGGCGCGCCCGCCATTCGCCTTAACAGAAAGAATTCGGCTATAGCGCCCGCTACACCTGCGCAGGCAGCTCCCAAAACAATAGCAAGCAGGTACAGCGGTGCGCTCTCGCCCCAGGCCGGAAACCAGTTGGTGACCCAGTGCGCGGTGAACAGCGCGCCCAGCATGAAAAAACTGCCATGCGCGAAATTGACAATGCGCGTTACTCCAAAAATCAGCGTCAGCCCCGCCGCCATCAGGAACAGCGTGGTGGCGTAAGACAGCCCGCCGAGCAGCTGGACCAACAAGGAACTCATGGGTCTGGCCTCACTTAAATGAGCGAAGCCTGAGCGGCATCGTCTTCATCTCCCGGCGCGCATAGCTCGTTGGCGGTGGGCTGGCTCAACTGGCCGGCGGCCACGGTCTGGCCCGCCAGGATTGCGGCCAGCAGCTGGTTCAAGCCGGACTGCATGGCAAGCGTCGCTTCGAGCACCCACAACAACTGGCGCCCGTACGCCACGGCCTGGCGGAACAGGGCCGCGTCCGTCGTGATGGGCAAACGCGGTCCGGGAACAGTCAGTTCCTCGGAAAAAGTGCTCACGTAATCCGGCGCGCTGAGGACGGCATAGGTGTAGGCCAGAAAATCTTCCGCACTCACGCCAGCGTCCAGCTGGCTGCCCAGCTCGGCCAGCAAGCGGGCCGGCAGATTGGGCTGGCTGGCCTGCACGTCGCGCCACAGGGGAATCACGTCGCGGCCTCCAAACGACCCACGAAAGTGATGCAAAGCCGGCACATAAGCGCTCGCGCTGGCGGCCGGGCCAACGCCCAGCACGCCACTGAGCAAGCTGGACATGAACACCTGGGAGTCACTTTGCGTTGCCCACAATCCGGCGCGCAGACGGTCGCACAAGCGGCCATCGGACAGACACCAGTGACGGTCCAGCGTTCGCCAGCCATAACGCATCGGAGTAACCGCCTCGGAATCTTGTTTAGCCATCGCAATAGAGGGCAATTCAGTCGCCCGGTCAAACGTCAGGGCCGTTCTTTTCCGGGCGGCAGCGCTGGCGGCGGTGAGCTGGGTTTCTCCATTGAGCCGCGCCAGCAGCAAGGCGTAGGCCAGCGTCTGGGCATAGGTATCGGCAAAGTCCTCATCGCTGGACAGCGGAAACAGGTAGGCGCGCATCTCGGCGCTCAGGCGTTTGAGCGCGCTTTTGTCGTCCGCCACCGCCAGGGCCACGTCTTCGCGTAGCAAGCGGCACAGCGGCGCGAGCAAAGCGGCCAGCGCCTTGGAGCCCGTAGGAACGACCGGTTGCCACATCAGGAAATCTGTCAGCAGTTCCAACAGTTGCCCGATCAGTGCGTCGTTTAAAGCGGCTGCCCCTCGCTCAATCACCTCGTCAAGGCGGATGACAAGAGGCCTTTTTTCGGGCATATGAACCCCACTGCGGTACAAGGCCCATTCCTGCGCATCGGTGTACAAAATATTGGGCAATGCGGCATATTTTTTCCACTGAGCCAGGTCACGACCTTTGAACTTTTTGGTCTGCGCCCCAAAACCCGGCGCTTTCAGCTCCACATGGCCGCACAGCGCGCCGGCCACCTCGATCCCGATATCGGGACGCCCGCCCAAATCCTGAACCTGTGCCTCGGTTTTGGTAATGACGCTGTGCCGCGCCGCTTTTATCAAGGCTTGTACCGGACCTTTAAGCTGATCCTCGGGCTGCGCCGGCATGCTGGAGGCGAAGGATTTTTGCAAATCGTTGGCGAATTTTTCGGCGGCCGCTTTAAAAGAAGCTGATTGAGCTGTCGCGTTTGGCATTGTGCAGATGGGCCTGGTTTGAATCTAGACAAAAAACGCCCGACGCGGCAGGGTTTGAATTTGCTATTTATTTGATAGCCTATTACGCCCATGAATATTGGGCTAGAGTCAGTATTCATTAAAAAACGGTGACGCGGATCCCCACATGACCACCTTACTTACTCAATCCAGCCAGGTCGTGAACTCCGCTGTGCTCACGCGCGGTGTACGAAAGGTATTGACCAGCGCTTTTTCATCGGCATAGCCCAGCGACATTCCGCAGACCAGCATCTCGTTGTCGCCTGCGCCAATATGCGGCAGGATGATCCTGGAAAAGCCGTTCCACGCGGCCTGCGGGCAGGTGTGCAGGCCGTGGCCGCGCGCGGCAATCATGAAGTTTTCCATGAACATGCCGTAGTCCACCAATGATCCCCGCCCCATCACCCGGTCCAGCGTGAACATCAGCCCGACCGGCGCATCGAAAAACCGGTAGTTGCGCTGGTGCTGCAGGTGCATCTTGTCCTTGTCGCCCTTGGTGATGCCCAGCAGCCCGTACAGGCCCCAGCCGTTTTCGCGGCGCCGGTCAATGTAGGGGGACACCCATTTTTCAGGGTAGTAGTCGTATTCCTCTTTATAGTCAGAAGCCAGCGCCGGGTTGTCGCTCAGGGCGTCATGCGCCTGGCAGACCTTTTCGGCCAGAGAGTCGCGGCTCGCACCCTGCAGCACATAGGCTTTCCAAGGCTGGGTGTTGGTGCCTGACGGGGCGCGACTGGCGAGTTCGAGCAAATGCTCGATGGTGGCGCGCGGCACCGGCGTCGGCAGGAATTCGCGCATCGACTGGCGGCTTTCTATCGCGTGGTCAACCGGATTGGCAGACGCACTGCTGGGCGCATCATCAGGCGCAAAATCGCCAGCCACCACAGGGTGAGAAGAAAAAACAGCAGGGTTCATTTCAGTAGCTCCAGTACAGAAAGTAATTCAGGGGGCAAGGGTGCCGGCCGGCGCGTGGCGCGGTCAACATAGACATGAACGAAATGGCCTTTGGCGGCGCATGGCAGCTTGTCATCACCCGGAAACAAGGCCACTTCATAGCGCACGCTGGATGATCCGATATGCGTCACCCGAATGCCGGCGACCACCGGCTCGGGGAAAGCAAGGGGCGAAAAGTAATTGCACTGGGTTTCAATCACCAGTCCGATCACGCTGCCGCCATGGATGTCCAGCGCGCCGCGCTCAATCAGCAGACCATTGACGGCGGTGTCAAACCAGCTGTAATAAATGACGTTATTGACGTGACCATAAAGATCGTTGTCCGACCAGCGGGTGCCGATGGCGCGAAAAGCCTTGTAGGCACTGCGAAGTTCGGCTTGTGGGCGCATGGGCAATGTCATGGAGCGCTATTTTGCCAGTGCATCAGCTTGCCAATTTCCACTTGCGCCAATATTCCAGCGCTACCCGATAGGTGTTCATCTGCACCTGCACGGTTTCATCAATATTCACCCCGTAGCCGCCCGCCATCGAGAAAGCCAGCGGAATGCGGCGTTGCCAGGCCCAGTCAAAGACGCGCCGGTCGCGCGCTTCCAGCCCGTCAAAACTCAGTGCCAGACGCCCCAGCCGGTCGCCTTCAAACGGGTCGGCGCCCGCCAGAAATAGTACGAGGCCCGGATCAAAGCGCCGTTCCAGTTCGTCCAGTGCATGTTCCAGCGCCTGCAGATACGGCGCGTCAAGGCAGCCGTCGGGCAGTTCCACATCCAGATCACTGGCCTCCTTGCGGAAGGGAAAATTCTTTTCGCCGTGCAGCGACAGCGTGAACACGCTGGAATCGTGGGCAAAGATGCTGGCCGTGCCATTGCCCTGATGCACGTCCAGGTCAATCACCGCAACCTGCAGCGGCTGGCGCGACTGGCGATGTTGCCGCGCCCATTCGGCCTGCATCAGCCGGGCTGCCACCGCCGAATCGTTGAAGACGCAAAAACCGCCGCCCTTGTGGGCATACGCATGGTGCGTGCCGCCGGCCAGATTGGCCGCGATACCTTCGGGTCCTGATCCCGCGACAAGTCCGAGTGCAATCCGCGCCGCCGCCACGGTGGCGCCAGCCGAGCGGCGGGCGCGCTCGGACATGCCCACACTCCATGGAAAGCCGATTTCGCGCTGGGCCGGCGCAGGCAACGTGCCGCGCGTGATGGCGTCTATATAAGCAGGCGTGTGCGCCAGGGCAAGTTCACCATCGCTGGCAGCCGGTGCCTGGGCCATCTGGACCAGGGGAAGTTCA
Source organism: Polaromonas sp. (assembly GCA_043779865.1). GTDB lineage: Bacteria > Pseudomonadota > Gammaproteobacteria > Burkholderiales > Burkholderiaceae_C > Polaromonas. The sequence continues at coordinate 1,140 of JAYWDL010000498.1, read as the reverse complement.
TTCCCCAGACGCTCGCGCAGCAGTTTGTATTTGCCCATGGGAAAGCGGTGCCCGGGCGGCAGCGGCAGGACGAAGTTGTCAGCGTAGAAAGCTTGCACAGAAAGTTGGTCCGGGAAAATAGCATCTACCAGGAAGGCTCGTCAAATCAGGTAGCGCATGGGTGATTGTGACGTGCCAGGCGGGCACGCAGTGGGGCCTGCGCAGCCTGGTTGACGCTCAGGATTGTTGCCAAACTGTCAACAGGGCAGGTGCAAGAAAAAGTAGTACCCGCCCCCTAAAATGATGCATCGCAACAAACAATATTTGCATTGCCATGGTTTCCCCCTATAATTAATTCGGTGTTGCAGTGCAGCAATTCAGCGCAAAGCAACTATTTAACCTTTACTATTTATTTGGAGATACTTATGCTGACCGCTGAACAAATCATGGCTTCCCACAAGGCAAACATCGAAACCCTGTTTGGTTTGACCCAGAAAGCCTTTGAAGGCGTTGAAAAACTGGTCGAATTGAACGTGCAAGCCACCAAGGCTGCATTGGCCGAAACCGCCAACCACGCGCAAGCCGTCATGGGCGTGAAAGACGCACAGGAACTGTTGGCCCTGCAAGCCAGCATGGTGCAACCCCTGGCTGAAAAAACTGCTGCTTACAGCCGTCACCTGTATGAAATCGCTCAGTCTGCCGGTGCTGAACTGGGCAAGTCCATTGAAGGCCAAACGGCTGAAGCGCAAAAGAAATTTGCCGGCCTGATTGATACCGCTACCCAAAATGCACCTGCTGGCTCCGAAACCGCAGTGACCATGATGAAAAGCGCCATGTCTGCTGCCAACAACGCCTTTGAATCCGTGCAAAAAGCCGTCAAACAAGCTGGTGAAATGGCTGAAACCAACTTCAACACGGTGTCAGAGTCAGCTATGAACGCTTCCAAGAACATCGCTAAAAAGCGTTAATCATTATTAATCTTCGGGTGCTTTGTACACCTGACGATTAAGGAGCCCGCCTCCGAAAGCCCGGTCGACTGAACAGGCTTTCAAACAGTTGTCTCCTCGGTTCCTTCCAGAAATTCAGTTTCAGGGATCCGTTCAAGCCCAATCTCGCGATTGGGCTTTTTTTTGGTTAAATCTGATTCCTGCGCAAGAAGGA